>DATFMK010001010.1:0-5294 GCA_035267005.1 Balneolales bacterium | reverse complement strand
CTTTTTCTATTGCCAAATCCATCGAAGTTCGATATGCGGTATGTGTGACCGTTTTCATGATTTCTTTCGTAACATCGATAGCCTGTCTCGATCCATATCGTAAACCAAGCATGATTAGTGTGTCAGCCAATCCGGTTATACCAATACCAATTCGTCGGCTGCCTTTGGCTTGTTTTTCCTGAGCGGGCAATGGGTAATTGGAGAGGTCGATAATATTATCGAGTAACCGTACCGCTATTTTTACCGTTTCTTCAATTTTATCAAATTGAATAGTGGCGTTGTCCGTAAATGGATGTGTTACGAAGGTCGTAAGATTTACCGAACCCAGATTACAAGCACCATAAGGTGGTAAAGGAACCTCACCACACGGATTCGTGGCCGTGATATCTTCCTTATATGATAAATTATTTTGTCGGTTTATATGATCGACGAACAATACACCGGGTTCCGCATAATCATAGGTAGCCTTCATGATTTTATCCCATAATTTACGGGCTTTAACACGTCCTAAAACATGACATGCCTGATATTGGGTATCACCTGTCCACTTTCTGAGCACCGTTTCACGGGCTTTGTATTTTGTCTGATCCAGGGCACGCGCAGGGAAGACCAAACGCCATTCTTCATCATTATTCACAGCATGCATAAATTCATCAGTGATTTGTACCGATAAATTGAAATTACGTAATACTCCGGATTCCTTCTTAACTTCGATAAATTCCTCAATATCGGGATGGTCGCACCGTAAGGTAGCCATCATTGCACCTCTCCTCACACCTGTCGATAATAAGGTGCCGCACATACTATCCCAAATACGCATAAAAGAAACTGGACCCGAAGCAATTGTTCCTGTTGTGTGGGCGATAGAACCTCTTGGACGTAATGTGGAAAAGTCGTAACCGACTCCGCCACCTTGCTGCATAGTTAGTGCCCCTTCTTTAAGACTATCGAATATACCATTCATGGAATCCTCGATTAACCCCATGACGAAACAATTGAAAAGTGTTACCCGGTGTTGAGTACCTGCGCCAGCTTGTATCCGGCCACCTGGTAAAAATCTAAAACTGAAAAGAGTGTGGTAAAAGCGTTCTTCCCATAAATCTCTCTCTGCAGGCTCAGCGGATGCCGCAGCCCGGGCTATTCGATACCAGGTATCTTCAATGGTCTTATCATAAATAATGTCATTATAACGATAACGGTATTTGGAATCCCAGATAAACTGTGATATGTCGGTTTTGAAATGATCTGCTTGCATAGATTTTGTACCACGTGATAATCAAGAAATACCATTTCCATCAATCGGATGAAAGCAAACATATCTCCATCTCAATCCTGTTTGATGTCGTATCCTTACTTAATATAGGACAATGAATAACAATAGCTTGTAGTACGAATTCTTACAGAACAGGTAGGGGATTCCCGATTTTAGTATAATCTTATGATTCCTATTTATTAAATATGCGTCAAATCATAATCAGTAGTGGTCATTTTATTGGATGATTATCTGGAGGCTTTGTAAAACCGTTTTTTTACCCGATATCTTTATTTACGGGACTTCGAAATCCTCAAATATGGTTAACCAGGATTATTCACCAAGAAATTGAGTGATGATCAAGGCGCTCCGAAAGCTTTCGTAGTAACGCGGAGCACGGTCAAATTTCACAGCTCTTTTTAGTGTCTTCAAAATCGAGGATCGGTTTATTTTTGATAAGTACAATAATTTACAATATGATATGTATTTTTATTTCTTGTTGGTTACGTGAATAATTCGGGTTGATATACTGCGGTTTCGAAGTCGCTCAAGCTTTAATATTGAATAAAATATCTGGTTTTGCATAGCTCTCTATCATTGTTCTTAAATGACTGTTTGCGTTAAATATGGAGGATTTCAATGGCTACAACCGGACTGTCTGTATTCGATACAACAATTCAAGAGACCAATAATTGGCTGAATGACATTTCTAAGGAATTGGGAGACCCACGAAAAAATGTAGCATATCACGCCTTGCGCGGGGTGTTATTCGCTTTGCGCGATCGGCTGCCTGTGGATGAACTTTTTGATTTAACCGCTCAGATGCCTCTTCTTATCCGTGGCATATTCTTTGAAGGATATCATCCAAAAGGTAAGCCTGTAAAATTTCACAAGGACGAATTTTTCCAAAAAGTCAGTAAAGAAATGCAATCTACCGGAAAGGCAAACCCGGAGTTAGCCACCAAAGCTGTTTTTAAAGTATTAAACAAATATATCAGTATTGGTGAATCGGAAGATGTGAGGGGAATGCTTACGAAGGACCTTCGTGAAATGTGGTCACAAAATGTTTAAAAAGACAGGACTCCATCATTTCCCGATGCTAAATGAAAAGTGAAGGTTCACATTGATTACAAAAAATTAATCAAAGGAAATTAAACTGTTCTAAGGTTCCCGGGAGATCCGATCATAGAATGTATATTTACATAAATAGAAAGAAATTAAGTGAATAAATATTTAAGAACCTGAAGCATCCTGATGATATAATCAGGTGAAACAAGAAAAAAATTAGTCGTTAAACCGAGAGAGATACGGTTGTTTGATAAAGAGGGTAATGTAATATATGGCGCAAACTGATACCTCCATTCTGTATAATCCCGAGTATCTTGCAGAAAAAGCACGACAATTATCACAAGGACGGGAGTTGATTACGGTCAAAGGTCCGGTGCGTGAATTGCGTCCTATTCTTGAGGAATCTACCAAAACGTTGACCGATGTTTATCGTACGTTATCGGCAGCCGCCAAGCAGGAAGAAGAAATATCGCCCGCTGGTGAATGGATCATTGATAACTTTTACATAATTCAGGAACAGCTTCAACTCATTAAGGAAGACTTTCCTACCTCATATTACCGGGTTTTGCCTCGACTGAAAAGCGGTCCTTTCGAAAATTATCCCAGGGTTTATGAAATTATGCATGAATTGGCCACTTTAACTGATAATGTGCTCGATAAGCAAAACGTGGAATTATTTGTCAGAGCATATCAGGAAAGGGAACATCTATCTATTGGCGAGTTGTGGGCCGTTCCTATCATGCTTCGTTTCATTTTGGTGCAACGTTTGGAAATGCGGGCTAAACAGATTTTAGAAAATCGTCAAATCAGGAGAGAAGCTAATGAATGGGTAGGAAAAATAATTAAAGAAACAACAAATGAACCGACTAATTCATTGACTATTTTGGCGGATATGGCGATGCAACGCCGTCCGTTAGATCCTACTTTTTTAGTTGTCATCGCTAATAAGCTGCAGACAAGTGGATTGTTAAGAGAATCCGAGCGTATTTGGTTCGACTGGCAATTTCGGGCATGGCAGACGACACTTGAAGAAGAGACACGAAATTACGCACAGCGACAAACCCAGATACAGGTTAGCGTTCGTAATGCTGTAGTCACATTACGTGAAGCCAGCGAAGTCGATTGGTCCTCTTTTGTTGAAAACAGTTCGGTTGTTGAACAAACATTGCGCCTCGATCCGTCTGGTATATATCCGGACATGGATTTTAAAACCAGAGATCTCTGTAGAAAAAAGGTGGAGCGTCTTGCTAAAAGGTCGGTATTTACAGAATTTGAGATTGCAGAACAGGCGTTATTATTAGCTGAAGGGGCGACCAACGGAGAGCAGCATCCCGATTTACGAAAACAACATATCGGTTATTACCTCATTGGACCAGCTCAGAGCAAGCTTGAAGAAGTCGTCGGTTACCGAATGTATTTCCTTGAACGATTACGAAGATTCGCACATAAACACAGTAAAATTTATTTAATGCCGGTTGCGATCGTAATGCTGATATTGATAGGTGGTGCACTCGCAATCACCTGGTTGTCAGAGCCAGAATGGATCTTATTGGCTATTGTCGGGATTTCTTCTGTTATCCCGGCTTTAGATTTAGCGGTAACGTTTACAAACCGTTTAATCACCATCTTTTTCCCACCTAACATTTTACCCAAAATGAGTTTCAAGTCCGGGATTCCGGATGAATGTAAGACGTTAGTTGTTATACCTACACTATTAACCTCACCTGAAGATGCCCAACGGCAGGTTGAGGAAATGGAAGTAAGAGCTCTCGCTAATCCTGAGCGTAATTTGCAATTTGTACTCTTGTCCGATTTTAATGATGCGAATCGGGAACAATTGACTGAGGATGAAAAGATACTGAAAGCTGCTGTCGAGTCCGTCGATTTACTCAATCATCAGTATAATCATGGGAGCCGGAATCGGTTCTTTCTGTTACATCGGAAACGACAGTGGAACGAAAAAGAAGGAGTATGGATGGGCTGGGAACGCAAACGAGGGAAACTTGAGGAGTTCACCCGATTGTTGCGTGATCCCGATACGATTACATCGTTTGACACTATCGTTGGTTCTTTTTTTGATGAGATCAAAGATAATGCAATAAAATATGTTATCACACTCGATGCAGATACGCAGCTGCCACCTGGAAGCGCCATCGATCTCATCCGAACGGCTGCTCATCCCTTGAATAAACCTATTTATGATGAGGAAAAAGACCGGATTGTAGAAGGCTATGGCGTTTTACAACCCAAAATCGCCATACCTCCGGAGTCTGCTTCAAAATCATTATTTGCATTCATTTATTCGGGTAATGTTGGATTAGATCCATACACAACCGCTGTTTCCAATACCTATCAGGACTTTTTTGATGAAGGGATCTATACGGGAAAAGGACTATACGATGTCGATGTTTTCTATAAGCTTTTAGTTAATAAATTCCCCGAAAATACCATACTCTCCCATGATCTTTTGGAAGGTAATTACATACGAGCCGCATTAGTATCGGATCTTGAATTATATGATGATTATCCTTCAACCTATAAAAGCTTTTCAAAAAGACAGCATCGCTGGATACGTGGTGACTGGCAGATTCTTTATTGGCTATTTCCTAAAGTGCCATCACCGGAGGGTAAACAAAAAAATCCGTTAGGGTATCTGGGGAGATGGAAAATATTTGATAATCTTCGCAGATCCATCACTCCATTTTCCATTTTAATATTTTTGGTTTTAGGATGGACCATTTTTCCAGGTGGTTCATTATTCTGGACGATTGCGGCTATCTTTATATTCGGATTTCCACTTTATAACGATTTGATCACAGCCATTTTTCGTAAATCTCCGCGTGCTACCTGGGAAATTTATTTCGAAAAGATTTGGAGCGATTTCAAAGCAAATTCTCTGCAGGCGGCAATGTCTTTCGTTATGCTGCCGCATCAGGCGTTTATTCAATTAAATGCAGTTTTTACAACTATTTGG
>DATFMK010001009.1:0-2457 GCA_035267005.1 Balneolales bacterium | reverse complement strand
CGCCTCACCAGCAATTCTTTAATCCCTATATGGAAGATGGTCAGGCAACGGAACTGGCTTTACGGATTATTTCGGAAGACGATCAGTACACCTTCCATGAGGATGTGTATCAGAGCAGCGTCGAGGAATCGATCATCATAGACGATCAAAGTCATACGGAATTTCTTTTTAGCGTCCTTCGTAAACAGAATAATTTATCTGATTTAAATCGGCGAGTTTTTAAAATAATTGCTGGGAAAAAAGATATTGAAGTACGTGATGATGCGGGTACCCAATTTATTACACACGAGCATCATCCGGACACCAACGCCATTCTCGATCAGGCAAGGAGGCTTCACCGGGAGGGAAATAACGCAGTTAGCCTGGAACTTCTGAATAAAATACTGGCAAACGATCCTGATAACATACCCGGCAAAAAGTTGAAAATCGCTGTTTTGGAGCGGATGCATCGTTATGTGGAAGCGGCGGAAATTAAACATACGATTCCTGAATATGCACGTAATATGGAGGAAGAAACGGAACAGGAGGATTTGGAGGAGGATGAAACCATAGTCGAAGCGGAAGAGTCTCCAACGGTAGAAGAATCGGTCACCTCAGAAAATGGGGAACAGGTGGAACAGCCCGAGCAACAACCCGTACACGAGAAACCTGAAGAAATACTGACATCGGTCATCATTCCCACAACTTCCGACCGTAAACTGTTGCTGGAACGTTGTCTCGTAGCACTTGGCAAATACACATCTCCAAAAAATACTGAATTAATTATTGTTGATAATGCCAGTTTGGACGACACATGCGATTACCTGGATCAATTGGTTAATGACCGGTTCTTTAATTGTAAAGTCGTCGTTAATTCTCAAAATGTCGGATTCGCCCAATCAATCAATATGGGTATGGAGAAGGCGGTAGGTAAATATATCTGCGCAATGCATAACGACGTATTTCTAACATCAAATGCACTGGACGAAATGCAGGAAATTATGGATGAAAACCCTGACTACGGTGCAATTGGTCCGTGTACCCGACATACGTTAAATCCCGAACAAATCACAGATAATCCCACGAATGAAAGAAACAATCCACTGACGCCGGCCGATTATCTTGACAGCTTTTGCATGTTTTTTCGAAGTGATTTGAATTTGCATTTCGATGAACAATATGAATTAGCGTATTTCGAGGATATCGATTTCTGTCTGCAAATCAGAGATCATGGATGGAAGATAGGTATCGCGCCGGATATTAATGTTGATCATCTTTTTGGTATTACAACTTCCGACTTAGGAATTAATCCAGAGAGTCCGCAGTATTGGAAAAATATCGAACGTTTTAATCATAAATGGGATATTCAAACGGTATATCCAGAGGATAAAATAGATTTGAACATTGTGGATCGATTATTAATCCTCAATCAGATCATGAATCCTCATTACCCAGAGTCTCATCTTTTACAACTTTACAGCGATTGGTTCACCAGTGAAGTAAAGACCGATATTTTGGAAAAAGACTGGGATCGAGAAACGCTAATCGGTCTTGTGGAACTCATGATGAAAGCCGATCAACGCGATGTTTTACGTCAGCTTGAAGATAAATTGGAGCATATTGAGCTGCCGGAAGACATTCTCTATGAATTGGTCAATTTTTATTATGAACGCAATATATTTTCCCGGTGTGATCATTATATGGAAGAAGTGAAAGGTGATGATCTTCCATTTCGATTCCGCTTGATCAGACTTAAAATTGCTGTTATTGAAAAAGATATGATGACCGCCGTACCCCTGCTGAATGAATTACTTGAAGAGATCCCATCGCATCCTGATCTCTATAAATTATCAGGTGATATTCATTCACTGGAAGGAAATACCAGGGAAGCCAAACGATTTTATGAATTAGCCACACAAATTGATCCTTTCCGGTATCCGGCTACTGATTCTGCTTATTCATTAGAGGATTGATCGAAACCAACCCACAGTAACCCCAAAACAACGTCATCCTGAACTGGATTCAGGATCCAACCAAAGCGCTGGCACTGCTTACAAACCGTGGTTTTGTAACCTATAACGTTTTTCCTATCCCTTGGCAAAACAACACTTTTTGCCCTCTTTCACAAGATTCCGGGTCGGAGCCCGGAATGACGTCATTTTTTTGGGTTTGGTAGCTTTTTTAAAACCGTTTCTTTAGGAATCGAAGGATTCATCCATATCGGAAGCGTCGGTGGAATCGCCGTAGCTGAGATCGATATAGTGCAATAATTTTTTCAGATTACTGGCACGTAAGGTGTCATCTTTCTTCTCATAACTATAGATGAGATTTCGGATGCTGCGAGCCATGACGTCCGCTATCTCGGCATTTTTGAAATAGTAACTTTCCGGCTTCACACCATTCATCTTTAGGAAATAGGCGCATTGATTCATGCTTACGACTTTTCCACGATGAAACGGATCGATAAACACTTGTTCG
>DATFMK010001008.1:0-3696 GCA_035267005.1 Balneolales bacterium | reverse complement strand
ATTTTGTTGAATAATTCATGAGCCGGCGTGTCATGCAAATATATACTGAACTTGTTTGGAAAAATAAATTTGACGCGTCCAAGGGCATTCGAATTTGTTGGATCCTGGCGGAGCTTATAGCCAAAGTTCTTTTTTGTAACCGTACCCCAGTCGATAGATTCAGGGTTTACTTCCTTAGCACCATCCTCCCAGTTTTCAAATAACCGGATGCTTTTATCCTTCAAATAGTTTGAATCATTTTTGATACATGGCAACACATCATTTATGGCAATTTTATGGGGGATATTCCAATAGGGATTCAGTTCCAAGTAGGTTATTTTTCTTGACAGAGCCGGTGTGGGGCGCTTCTTTTTCCCTACAATAGCCCGGCTTGATGTTACTGACTGTCCATTTTCAATGATATCGAGTTCAAAATTGGCGGTATTGACCATGATATAGCGTTTTCCCAGGTCTTGGGGAAGCCACCGCCATCGCTCCATATTTAATTTTATCTGTTCGATACGATCTTCCACCGAAATATTTAACACTGAAAGTGTACTTGATCCCACAACTCCGTCAATCTTGAGACCGTTCCTGGCTTGGAATTTTTTGACAGAATTTTCCAGGGCTTCATCAAAGTATTCCTCATTATCGTTTTTTGAATCTGTAAGATCTTCTGAAATGATTAGCCGTGAACGTAAAGCGGCAATACGTTTTCCGGTGTCACCTTTGCGCAGCTTTGCTCCCACAGGCACTTTATGCCAGCCGCCCGAATTTTTTATATTTTTATATTTTAATAATGCCGACTTCAGTTTTAAATATCCTGAATGATGCGGTTGCAATATATCAACCAATTCTTCCAGTTTCTCATTATACAATGATGTTTGCAGAATTTTTAACAGATTTTTTTTCGGTTTTTTTATGTGCCAATCAAAAGCGGTTGGATTAGGTTCCACGATTCCTTCTGACAAATGAAATCCGTATGAAAAAAAAGCATCTGTTAAAAGTAGCTCGAGTTCCGCGAATTTTGCAGGCTCAAACGCATCTAATGCGCGGTTGAATTCAACATCCGAAAGCAAGGTCAAAATATCGTCTCGATGATAGGTCGAGGAATCGAGTCCTTCATGGTCTGCTTCAATAATCGTCTTTATGAAAATGGCTGCTTTATTGTTCATCCCATCTTTAGTCACCCATACAGGCTTGATTTTTCGATGAAGATAAAAAACGAAAAGCAATTCGGGATTGCAGATCAGGTCGGTTTTAGAATCTATGTTGTTTTTGATCGTCAGGGACGCAAGCCGGGCTATCAGAGACTCACGCACTTTATCGGTAACATTGAAACCATTACGGGTTTGCGTATTTTGATTAGGGATATTTATCAGGTCACGGTTAAAATTGTCGATGAGTCTGTTGGGGCCGTAGGAATCGTTAAACTTCATCAAGGAAGGAGAACCTTTTATCATGCTATTTATAGCAGGATTAATATAACCATTGAGGTCCTTTTTTTCAAAAGGAAGCGAACGACTGCTCAAAGAATATTTATCCGTCTGATCATTTAAATTCAGCGCATAAACATTTCCGAAAAAGAACAAAATACTTCCCGACAAAATTATTAGAATTTTCAACAGTCTCATATTTTTCCAGTCTATAGCGATTTTGCAATAACAAAACAGCAAATATAATGCCAGAGGATAAACGTAATAGAGAATATTCTAAAACCTATTGATTTAGTTAAGAATTAATTAAAAGATTTAAATTGATGATGGTGAAAAAGAATTGGAATTGTGAAATAAATTACATGATGTTTAGGCAGTGAAGGTAATAGCTTCTGAGGAATGGAATGTTGGAATAATGGAGTAATGGAATAATGGTTCCTTTTCAAAAATCCAATATCCCAGCATTCCATCATTCCAGTCTCCCAAGGATGCCATGGGCCGCAAATCCCTTAGGTATGATAGCTCATGCGTATTTTAAAGATCGTTTTTGGGCAAGATTGATTCGGGTTAGTTGTTTTTCCATCTAATAACCTGTTTTTTAAAATCTATCTGATACTCAATTCCCTTTAGAAAATTCATGCCGAGAAGTCCCTGGAATCCATCTTCAGAGCCTTCATACTCAATAAAACCTGCATAAATATTTTTCTTAGCAACCGGTCCAACTTGCACGTAGCTTAATTTTGCTACAGCTGATTCTATCTTTTGTCCACCAGCCAACGTGAGCATGATTTTTTGGGTTTTGTTTATATCTAATCGGTCGGCTACTTGCTGGTGCAATATTACGATAGAAGCGCCGGTATCTAAAAGGAGCATGACTTCTGTTTCACGAGAGCCGTAAGCCAAAGTAACAGGAACCAACACACGATTGCCTTCTATAACGACTTTCGTTTCACTATTGTTAGCCAGCCTTGCCTGCCCCCGATTAAATGCCTCCATCTTCATATCAAGCTTTTCGCTTGCATCTAAATCGATATAAAACTTTCGGCGCTTATGTATTGATATATAAGTTCCATATCTATCAGAGCCTGTTTGGTAGGTTCCGGTTTCACCTAATTTAAATCTTTTAAGATCAGCCTTATCAATATACCAACTACCGTTGGCATCGGTTTGCAAATATACTCCTCCTTCGTCTCTGTCGACGTAGTAAGTACCTGCGGCGTGCAGGGGGAGGACCGAAAAACAAAAAAAGATAACGGCTATGATTAACCTGGGAACCATAAAGGGATTTTGCTTTTATTTAAATTTGAATTCCCAGATGCTTGCATCGCGGGATGAATTCAAATAAAGTATAAGATCCTTGTTAAAGCGAAAGCGCGGTGCCACAGTCCGGAGGTCTGTTGCGAAAATTCCGAAATATCCCGTAGCTTGAGCGGGATAGGAATTTTAGCTTTTCCTCCTACCGAGCGGCATATCCGCGTTTCATAAAATCGTTACACAATTATATTCTAATCTTTCTTAAAGAACTTTTTTCTCCCAAACCCAACAAGCCCTACCAGACCGGCACCAAGAAGTACAAGTGTCGCAGGCTCCGGGACAGGGGAGACTTCAGGGCCACCACCTATTTGTGTTACCGGTGTAACAGCACCTGGGCTTGAAGAAAAACTTGACTTGCTAAAGGTTGACGGATCATCAGATGACGGACAACCGACAATTCCAAAAAACATAATCACAACACATAAAACCATAAATAATTTCTTCATTTTTTTTCTCCTTTTTAAAAGTCATGAGAATTCTTTTTGGTTATCATAAAACAGGTTGTTGAAGCCTTTTCATCAATTATTTGCAAAAGTTGGGCCACAATGGTTTGATGTAAATTTATTGTAATAAATTAAATAAATTAACTTGTTTCGATAAAAAATTTAAAATAAAATTTATGAAAATATTTACACACTTTTTCTGTAATATAGGTGATATATAAGCAGAAGGTTATCGCAGAATTTTGCAGGAGGGATTAGAGGGCGGAAGTCAAGTATCAAAACTGTAATAGGGCATCCAGCGTGGGCGATAAATAAAAAATGGGGCCATTACTGGCCCCAAAGGCAGGTCTTCTTTAATATTACTTTCTTAGTTTTTATTTCTGGTTCTTCTCCAATTTAGTTGGAGAAGAGGGTCCAAGGATTCGAGGGGTCAAGGATTCAGGGGTTTGTTTTCTAAAGACTTTATCAGTGCCTTTAACATTCTTTCGATTTCTGCGATGTCTTTTTGTAGTGTACCCAATTCA
>DATFMK010001007.1:0-4860 GCA_035267005.1 Balneolales bacterium | reverse complement strand
CACCAATAGCGATTACTGCGATTGAAGCTAATAATATTGGAAAGACACCAGCCAGAGATAAAATTGTTAGTGTGACAGCTGTCAATCCGCCAATAGCTTCAGTCATTGTTCCACCACTTACAACTTCATATGCCTTTTTCTCTTGGACTAGCTCACTTGTAGCAGCCATTTTATAACTCCCATTTGTTTGATGATTCTTATTAAATATTTCACTATGAAAACATGTATGAATTTTTAATAGTTCAAATGAATAACGAAATTATAATTATTTAAAAGTGTATTAAATAGGGCGCTATTATATAATAATTGTTGACTTATATAGTTATATAAATGGAATGATAGTATGACGAATAATTGGTAAATTATTAGAGAATAAAAAAATAAATAATTTCATTATTTCTATAATAGTTATTCGAGATAAGGTGTGCTTTTCCTTTAAAATAATAAGATAAGATGAAAAGGCAGGTACGTATATAATTTATATTAAAAAAGCAGACACTAAAAAAAAGTGCCTGCTTTTCCATTTTATGATCTTACTAATGTCTCAATAAACCGAATGATATAAATGAAATATTCGGTAATCTCATTATAAGGTTATTTTTGGGTACGCAAATAATGAATATGTCGTAACTCGATGGATTCGAAAATTTCATCTTTAGGTAATTTTATATCAGTTAAATCAATTTCGAATCCCTTGGTTAACCATTTGACTAAATGTTTCATGGTTGGGTCTCCTTTATTTATGCTTGTTTAACGTATCTTGACAGTTTTTTTACTATTTTTAATCCGGGAATCAGTTTGGATACTTCTTTACTATATTTTTGATATTGTCGACCGAAGTTACTACAGAGATCCCTTTCTTCAAAATAAATCCCGATAAGAATATATATGGTCATAATAATTGCTAAAGTCAGATGTCCTGCAGTCATGAGCGGTATGGTCCATAATCCTAACATTTGTCCGGATTGTAGAGGATGACGAACTATCTTATATAACCACGGCATTTGAAATGGTGGATTGGAAATCGTACATTGCCGAAATTCCCGGTATACCTGCTGCAATCCAAACAACTCAAAATGATTGATCAGAAAACTTGATAATATTGCAATGGTAAATCCAACCCCGAATAAACTGTAAAGCCTTCTTATAAGGAATTCTACAATGATGTTATTTATATAAATGGAATTTATGAAGCAAATAATAACAAATAAACTGTAGATGAAGGATGGCAGGCCGCAGACGGTTGTTGTCAAGATAAAGTGATCGATTTTCAAAAGTTTAACCCGGGTTAATTTCTTTCCTGAACCTTTTTCTCCGGTTAAGAAAACTGTAGAATCTGTAGCAGCCACCAGATCAATATGCTTGAAAACAGTCAGCATAGCCTTTGAATCACCGAAGATTTCACCAAAGTTGTGTTCACTGTGAATCTCTTCCTGTAGATAGATATTTTGATTTTTCAGTTCTTCGGCACGCTTACGATCAGTAATATCCCTTGCTATGAAGACCGGTACGACCTTCAAACCAGCGTAATCCAGCAGGCACTTTTAATTGATATTCGAGAAAATCCGATTCCCCTGTTTTTATGGCCCGGCGTATGGCACCGAGGAATAAATCAGCTTGTAAGGCAGGGAATACATTATGAATACACTTTCCTTTCAATTCCTTTGCTTCCAGATACAAGAGATTACGTTCAGCGGTCAGAACTTCGAGATAGTATCCATCTTCATCCACTACTAAAACGCCATCGGGAAGGGCAAGCCTATGGCTCGGAGTCGTTCTTCACTGTCGCGTAATGCCTGTTCCGTCTTTTTGCTTTCCGTAATATCCCGGGCAATCCAAACGATACAACATTTGTTATTAATCCTTTGATTCAGACATACCGTGCGTGCCTCAAAACAATGAATGATATCGTCGAATGGCAATTCATATTCAATGACCTGTACTTTCCCGGTATCCAGTGTCTTTTGAATGACACTCAGAAATTCATCACCCTTTCTTCAGGGAAAACATCATGAAGCATTAATTCTTGGTTTGCTGCCTGGGAATGATAAACAAGGTCCTTTCGTGATGTCATCATTTCCAGGTGACGCCCTTTTTTATCCAGTACAAATACCAAATCCGGCAGGGCATCCAGAATAGCACGTAATTGCGATTCGCTTTTTTACAAAATCAGAATTCTGCTCAGCTGTCCTTATATTAACGTGAGTTCGAAGTAAAATCTTCTCAAAACGGCGTCTTGAAATGAATAGGTTACTTTGAAGATTTCTCCCTCCGGTCGAAATGACGCGTATGGGCGAAGAGGAAGTTGAGGTTTAAAAAACATCACGCAAAGGGTGATCTCGAACCCGCTTTTTGAGTGAGCGATCTTCCAAACATGGATATGAAACAGAATAGGTCTATAATTATATCGAATTCACGTTATATTAGATGCGATATTCCTTTTCCCGGTCATATTTTACTTTTACCCTAATAAAGAACAAGATCAAACCCTGCCCGAAGAAAATAGGTATTTCTTAACTTTCAGGCGGGATTTTAAGGTTAAAGTTGAACAGATTTTCCGGATCATATTTCTGTTTTATCTGCAGTAAACGTTCGTAGTTATCACCAAAAATGGTTTGCGAGTTGTCTTCATTAAAACCGGGAAAATTTCCATAGCCACCTGATGTAACCAACATATTTCTTGCCTTATGAATATTTTCCCTCACCCAAGCTATATTTTTCTCATCATCAGAAGGATGCTCCCAATTTGCTTCATAGTTTAACATAAAACGCTTATCCCGGTGCCAGAATGCCGTTTCATGCGGTTTTACTTTTTTGATCGCACCACCCAGATGCCAAATATCAATGGTCGATAATGCAGAGGGACAACTATGGGTACTATGTGAAAGTAAATCAATAATTTCATCATTGAGCTCATCAATGTAAACGGATTTCCAGTAATATCGTCGTCCATCCGGATATTCTTCATCCAACAAGGTTTGAAGTTTATTATAAGGCAGCTTGCCACTGAAATCTGCGATAGGCTTGGCAAATCCCACTAACGGTTTCAACTGGTTCGCCGCCTTTGAAATATCGCCGGAATGACAACCAAATAATACCAAAGCAGGCTCTGACCATTGAGAACGTGGGAAATCATCGGTTTTAGGCACAAATGCTGTAAATGCAAGCAAACTTATGTCGTTATCTGCTTTTTTCGTGAATTTCTCAAAAAGCTTCCATCCATAGGGGATATGTTTTCCCGGATACCAGGCGAATATTCCATACACATCTGATCCAATATCATAGAGTTGATATTCAAAAGATATAACAACGCCAAAATTACCACCACCTCCCCGTATCGCCCAGAAAAGGTCTGGGTGATGATTTTGATCTATGAAAAGAAATTCACCATTGCCGGTTATCATCTCAACAGATCTGATATTATCGCAGCTCAAACCATATTTTCGACGTAAGTGACCTAATCCGCCATTTAACGTGAGACCGGCAATACCGGTTTTAGAAACGACACCGAGGGGAGTGGCCAGTCCGTATTTACTCGTTTCCCGGTCAATGTCACCTAATGTAGCGCCAGCCATCGTTCTTACAATGTTCCTCTGAGTATCAACAAAAACTTCATTCATATCAGATAGATCGATCACGAGTCCATTTTCTGCGATTGCACTCCCCGATACATTATGTCCGCCGCCACGAATCGAGACAGGGAGTTCATTTTCTCTTGCAAATTTTATAGCTCTAATGACATCCGGCTTACCGAAACAACGGACTATGAGCGCGGGCCGGCGATCGATCATACCATTCCAGATCGTTCGTGATTGATCATAGTCTTCACTTTCGGGAGTGATGAGCTGACCATTAAAGTGTTCTTTTAAAGCATGTATTTTTCTGCTTGTCAGAATATTTCCAACGTTATTCTTCATGTTCTCTCTTGATTTCGTAAGTGTTAAGATGCAACGATAAATTTGATAACAAGGGTGATGATCAATCTTGTCTTTAGAGATAAAGATCAACACATCTTATAATTACACGATAAAATTTACCTGTAATATTAATAATCCGATTAAAATAGGAAATAGTCAATAGTCAAATTATTGATAATGTATTATTTATGGATATTATAAAAGTTAAAATGATCGCTATTCCGTTGTTGATAATATACTTATTTAGATATCTGGAATTTTCACTTATTCTCACTTAATCATCATGCAAACTCGATCCCAAAGGCTCTTTGGGATCGTAACCCCGGAAGCTCTGCTTCCTATCAAAACATTACGTGATTTGAACATAATGGTACGTTAATGACTTGGAATACATCGTAAATGAGATGAGAAAATAGTCCGATACAGAAATGAAGTGGAGTTTCAGGCTTTCCATTCCCAACGGGGACGTTTGGAACGAGTTGGAAAACGGATATGTCAGCTTCTTTACTATAGAATGAATCCAGCGTTTTAAATTTAAGAAGGCTATGCAAAACCGTTCTTTTGCCCAATCTCTGCATTTTCACGACTTCGAAATCCTCGAATTCCGAAAGCATTCGGGATGCTGCGGTTCCGAAGTCGCTCAGGCTTTGATATGGAACAAAATCCATGGTTCAGCAAAGCCTTCGGGATTAAAAATGCGCATGAAACGTACAATGGTACCTTGATTAAGCATTTTTAAATTCAACGCAGAGCACGGCAACATTTCGCAGCTCTTTTTAGACTCCTTAAATTTGAGGGAAACTTTATTTTTTATAAGATATTGTTCTTTCAATATGATAGGTATTGATTCTTGTAGCTTACGTGAATAATTCGGATTAAAGATGTATAGTCACAGGATGAAAATTATATTGCTGTTTATCTCGATAACAACTATTGTAGTTAA
>DATFMK010001006.1:0-8206 GCA_035267005.1 Balneolales bacterium | reverse complement strand
CTTCAATAGAAGCCTCCTTAAGAAAATGAAAGCAAAAGATAAACAAAAAATAAATGAATCAAACAGATCGAACATCAGATCAAAAAATCATGGAATTTTACCGCGCTCTGAATCCGGATTTTGAAGTGCCGGATGGGGTAGAAATCATGAATCCATTTGATGAGCCTGCTACAGCCGAAGTAGCCGGACGGTTTTATCGGAGATATTATCATGATCGAAGACCGAGGATTTTATTATTTGGGATTAATCCGGGGCGATTTGGAGCAGGCGTCACCGGAGTTCCATTTACCGATCCGATACGTTTGCAGGAATTATGCGGAATTACTAATGATTTCGACAAGAAGCCGGAGTTATCATCAGAGTTCATATATAATGTGATCGAAGCGTACGATGGAATACAAAAATTTTACGGAGATTTCTTCATTTCAGCCGTTTGTCCGCTTGGCTTCACCAGAGATGGGAAAAACTTGAATTATTATGATGATAAAGACCTGTTACAAGCCTCCGAACCTTTTATCATATCGAGCATAAAGAAACAGCTTGAAATTTTTGACACACAACAAGTTTGTTTCAGTTTAGGTAAGGGTAAAAATTTTAAATATTTCAGGAAATTGAACAAAGAACATCACTTCTTTGATGAAATCATTCCACTGCCTCATCCCCGATGGGTGATGCAATACCGTCGCAAGAAAATGGATTACTTCATCGATCAATACCTTAACAAATTGAGCAGCGTAATGTAATTATAAGTGTTAACCCGAATAATTCACGTAAGCTACAAAAATGAATACCTATCATATTGAAAGAACAATTTCTTGTAAAAAATAAAGTTTTCCTCAAATTTGAGGACGTTAAAAAGAGCTGCGAAATGTTGCCGTGTTCCGCGTTGAATTTAAAAA
Organism: Balneolales bacterium; assembly: GCA_035267005.1. Taxonomy (GTDB): domain Bacteria; phylum Bacteroidota; class Rhodothermia; order Balneolales; family DATFMH01; genus DATFMH01. The sequence continues at coordinate 7,307 of DATFMK010001006.1, read as the reverse complement.
TGCTCTATGTAAAAAACTCTGTGCATCCCTCTGTGGTTAATCTAATTTATTAATCGTTTATTCACAGCTTTGGCAAAACGTTGGGAAGACCGGTCATCATAAGAGAAATATAACGACGGTTCGATCAATTCAATTTCCATAATTAGGTAATCCTCATTTTGATCACGGACAAAATCGATCCGGACGTAAAGTGGTAACTCAGGCAGCGATTTCATCACTTTTTCTCCCTGTTTTAGTATTTCATCATCGGGTTGAACGGATTGAATGATACCTCCGTGTTCTTCCTGAACTCTGAAATCATGTTGCATGGGGGTTTTCAGAATGGTATGACTGTATTTCCCATTAAAATAAAAAAGCGAAAATTCTCCTTCAGTAACTATGGACTCCATAAATGGCTGTACCATAAACGGACGTTTTTCGAAAACCTGTTCGAGTTTATCAACATGCTTGTCAACCGTCTCCTTTTTTAGCCAATACGTATGATCGGCATTGGCACTCACCGTCGGTTTTATGATGATATGATGGGTATCGAAGTGGTTAAAATATCCCTTTAAATTCCGGGCATGTAGTGGTTGGGTTTCCCACACCGTAGGAACAATAGGAAGGGCGCCTTTCTCTAAATCCCTTAAGTAATTCTTCTCAATATTCCATTTCACCAGATCCAAACTATTTTCGAGGGAAGCGTCGGAATCATCAATATCCTGTAAAGTCTTGATAAATTGTTCCAAATCGTTTTGATAATCCCAGGTTGTACGGATGATTACCATATCAAACTGATCCCAATCAATTTTTTTACGCCACGAGACAAAGTCGACCTCATGCTGGAATTCCTGCAAAGGCGGAACAGCAAGATGATCGTAGCTGACGAATCCATCCAGACTATCCATGGTGAGAAACGCGATATGGCTCATAGAAAAATCTTTTATAATGAATAATAACGATCTGCAGGAAGCTGAAGATAATCAAAAAATAAGAAATGACCTATGAGCAATGCCTATCTTGCAGAGTTTCATTCTCGTTATCAACGTACCCACTCCATTCTCGTTCCCAACGTCCCCGTTGGGAATGTAAACTATGAAACTCTGTTTCAAATATCACATATAGTATCGATACAAAGGCTGTTATTTAGATAAAACCCGATTTTTTTTGTAAGGAAGCGGAGCTTCGGAAGATGCATTCCCAAAGAGGACTTTGGGAACGAGGAAAAAGCTTCGTTAGGAGCAACCTGTTTGTAGAAGTGAAGAAGATCACAATCCGAAACAGACTCCATAGGAATCGCCATTGAAGTAAACGCTAAAGTAAACTTTAAAAACCAGTAACATTAATGATGCCACTATCTATACTCAGAACAATCGTGCCTAAACCAGAACCCAGCGTTCCGGAAAGTGAAATATTGGTTTGTGTAACATTTTGAAGATTCAAATTATTAAGACCAATGGTACCACTATATGTATAAGCCTCAAAACTTGAGGAAGTCGTTGTCGGGATATTTAAGTCAATAGTGCCGTTGTACATCTGCTGAATTAACACACCATTCATCGGCAGACTGATACGACTTATGATGCTGCCGGTGTACAGACTTACATAAGTATTACCTGATAAATCATTTAATTGAATTTCACCATTGGTATGTTGTACCGCAACAGTATCGGCCATTTTTGCAATTGTGATATTTCCACTAACAGCGTTGACGAGCAGTGTAATCATACTGTCCGGCATAGTAATGACATAATCGACCTCATACAAACGTCCGCGGCTATCCTGTGGTTGTTCCGTCTGCACCGTGATTTCCTGTCCGTTATCCTGAATGTTGACATTTAAATCCTTCAAATGATCCTCGGCATCCTGAACCGATTCGGAGCCAACCCGGCGCTCTCCGGTAATCGTAATTCTGGATATATTTTTTTGTCCCACAATTTGTATAAGTCCGCTGATACCATTGAGATTAAGTCGTGTTTGATTGGTATAATTAATTTCCTCGGAAAAAATGGCCGTGGCCTTTTGATCTGTGTTTGTTATGATATCATCCCCTCCTAAAATTCCACAACCTGTCATTATGAAAGTGAGCACAACAAAATAGAGAAAACGAAATTTCGAATGATAATTAGGAATCATTCTTTCCCCCCGAATTAGAAATGATGTAAACGTATACTTTTTAAAGAAAATATAACCGAATGGATTTAATTATTGTGAGGATAACCCTGTAAGTAACGTAGGAAAGGTGAGATACATAGTTCGAGTGAATTATAGTACGAGATCATTTTTTGGGAATATTTAGTCGAGGATGACGGACGACTGACCACAGACGACAGAGAAATGCTCTGATAGTAATTAAACATTATTTATTCTGAAACCGTATAAACAACGTGAGTTCGGTATCGGAATCATGCTTTAAGCATCAAAACAGCTCTATGTCGTCGATGGTCAGTCGTCCGTCGTCAAGATATGTTATATTTTCACAGGTCATATTCTCAATGTAATTATTACAACTCTGCGATTCTTATCCAAACCTCACGTCAATATTAATATCAAATGTCAATGGGTTTTAAAGGGTGATCAGAATTTAAAATCAGGTCATATTCCCGGATTTTGCCAGTTTGTAAGTGATGAGCACACTTTAAAATCAGTTTATCGCTGTGTAAAATCTCCGTGCCTCTCTCTGTGGTTAAATTCAAATTACCACAAACGATTTCATCGAAACAGATGAAAGATCAAAACCCTCATTAAAATAGATGATCTTTGAATGCTCTTCTGCCAAGGCAAGGATATACATCAGCGGCAGGTAATGATCGTGAGTAGGATGAGCCATTTTTGCCAGATTTCCCAAATCCTGAAAATGAGCGGCGCTGTGGAAATCGCGATTATTAATATATCCGGTAATCATCCGATCAAATTCTATAGCCCAATCATATGGATCACGATTCATATGCATCATCCGTAAATTGTGAACCATATTCCCGCTTCCAATAATTAAAACACCTTTTTCCCTGAGCTTTTTCAGATCTTTGGCAATTTCGTAGTGATACACCGGCGGACGTGAATAGTCCAGGCTCAATTGATAAACCGGAATATCGGCTTTAGGATACATCTGAATGAGAACCGACCAGGTACCATGGTCCAATCCCCATTCATGATCAGATTTCACGTGACTCTTTTGCATTAATTCGATGGTATGACTGGCATAGTCGACCGCACCCGGCGCCGGATATTGCTGAAGGAACAGCGATTCGGGAAATCCGTAAAAATCATGTATTGTTTTGGGAGAGGTCATGATGGTCACTTTGGTTTCCTTTGGTGTAATCCAATGAGCCGAAATGGATAAAATCGCATTTGGATACGGAAGCCACTTTCCCAGATCACGCCAAGTCCGGCTAAAGACATTATCTTGAATCGCATTCATCGGACTGCCATGGCCGATAAATAATGCCGGCATTTTTTTAGTGGCCGGTAGATTTGTTAAGATTTTGTACAATTTTTGAGTGTTCATATTCCCAAAATAATGGATTTACTCGACTATCATTATGGGCATTAATGTAATGCGAATTCGATATAATTATAGACTTATTTTGTTTTATCCACGTTTGGAAGATCCCTCACCCAAAAATCGGGTTCGAGATGACGACTTTGAGTGATGTTTTTTAAACATCAACATCATCTTCTCCCATTCGCGTCATTTTGACCGGAGGGAGAAATCTTCAAAGTGAGATAATTCTTTCAAAACACTGTTTATAAAAAGATTTTATCTTGAACTCACGTTAATATAAGGTGGAGTACACTCTGAAATCAAATTTTCTGAATCCGCGCAAATCAGTGGCTAAAAAAACCGAGCATGTTTCATATCCTTTAAACTAACAGGACGTAAATAATCTTGTAAGTAGGTTCGTTTCCACCAATTACCGCTCTCTTTTCGTTCTTTTAAAGTCGTGTATTGATACAGAAAGAGGCGCGCGCGTACGAAGCGGGGCGGCTTGTCTTGAAATGGATTGGTCCGGATCAGTTTTAAAGTCGGCCGGTCATTTTGCAGAATGCGTAAAATAAATCGTTGAAACCATAATGGACGATTATAAGGCATTAAAGCAGCAAACCACATCTGCCAGTCAATGCGCAAATGATACGGAGCTACCTGTGGTGGGCGCCGGGACGGGTCACCGGGTTTTCCTTTAAACTCGTAAGCTTTCCAAATTGTGTTTTGGTCGATATCTTCTTCGTGTGTTCCCTCAATCACAATCTCATATCGCTGCCGTGTCACGCTTCCAAAAGCTCCGTAGGTATTGACCAGTTGAAACGGATTAAAACTCCGGTTCATAGCCTGATTGCGCGAGATCATATTTCGAACCGGACCAATACTCATTAAAGCAACCATCACACCCAATCCCAGAATAAACGGTACATAAAGTGTGGGAATTGAATACAGTGTTGGAACTGATATCGGTATAATGTGCTGAAGGAATGCATCACTAAAACCACTGAAAGCCAAAATAACCGTTTGCCAATTCAGCCAGGCATAATTTCCGCTGATAATGAGATATAATTGTGAAAAGATGATCAGTGCCGCGCAAATAGAAGCAATGGGTTGAGGGAAGAAAAGTCCCCATACCATGATGAGCTGGACAAGGTGATTAAAAAATGTCTCGATGCGATGAAGAGATGATGGAACCAGATGGAAAAAGCGGCTTAAGGGATTAGGGAAAGGTTGAGTTTCGTGATGATAATTCATACAGGTCAAATTACGCCAGCATTGATCACCTCTCATTTTTATCAATCCGGCACCGAACTCGACCCGGAATACCAGCCAGCGAAAAATCCAGATGACCAGAACGGGAGTGGCCATGTGCAGCGGACCCAAAAACATGGTATAAAATCCGGCTTCCAAAAGGAGGGATTCCCAGCCATATCCATAGAAAATTTGTCCAACATTCACGATCGAAAGATAAAGTGCCCAAAGCAGGAACCACACGAGCATGTAAAGCCAAATCGGGGCCGTATCCAGTAATCCGACGATTGTAATGATGGATAAAAGAATCCCGGTCCAGGTTACTATGCGGAGAAGTGTATCAGAATAGTGCCAATGGAAGATGCTCGGAGCACGACGAAAGGAGATTCGTTTGATAAATATCGGAACCGGCAATAATCCATGTTCTCCGACAAGCGGGCGAAACTGATTCAAAGCTACGGTAAAAGCGATCAGATATAGAATACCCATTGCACGCTCGATAATCAATCGATTAAGCCAATAATGTGCATGATATAAATGCAAAAGCATGTTTTACCCGGATTTCTGAAGCTTCCCTTTATATAAGAATAAAGATATGTGGCTTTAAACCAAATTTAGATTGATGAATGCCGTTTTAATCACCTGAAAACAAGAACGTTTACTAATCAGGTACCTGAACACCTTACGAAACTTCCTCCACGAATTTCTGTAAAAAATCTCGTTCGTAATAATCATGATCAACGACCTTTCCGTCAAATATAATGATATCGAGATCAATGATGCGGGGACCATATTTATTGGATGTTCGCTTTCTTCCTAATTCGTTTTCAATATCCAATAAATGTTGTTTTAAGGAATTTTTGTCCAGAGTTGTTTCCACAAGAGTAACGCCATTCAGGAAATCTGGCTGATTTTCGAAGAGTAAGGGTTTAGTGTAAGAAAAAGACGATCTTTTCCTGATATGAACCACTTTCCCTAGCTCGTGCAAGGCTTCTTGAATATGTTTCTCAGGTTCGATATTGGAACCAAGCGCTATAATAACGCGGTGCTTAATCATAATCGGACAGGCGTACAATTACATTATCGCAGAATCGGAGACAATGTGGTTTTTCCACTTTAACATATACTTTTTGAACTCCTGAAAAGGAATGGATGGTATTGTAGATCATATCTGCTAATGATTCCAGGAGATTAAAACTGGAGTCCTCCACTTTCTTAATAATAGTCTTGGTGATGGTTTTATAATCCACGGCATGTTCCACATCATCGGTCTTGATGGCCTGTCCGGCATCATATGTTAATCGAACGGAGATAACGATATCCTGCGGCTTCTCCCGTTCCCAATCATTAAAACCGATAATAGTGCGCAATCGTAAATTTTGAACTTCAATTTCCAGTGGCTTACCCGTCATAATCAAATGATTTATCTGAAATTATTTAGTAAATGGTTCTCTGATTAATGAAATTTATGGAAAGATCGTTTCTATCCCTCAAAAATATTAAAAATTTTATGTTTTAGAAGGCTTTGCATAGGCTTCTTTTATCGTTACTGCATCAGTAGTAATAAAAAAGCTAAGTGATATATAAATAAATAATTACTAACTGATCATTGTTCACTGAAAAAGGCTTCGGCTTCAATTTCCACAAGCATTTCCGGTTTGATTAAACGGCGAACCTCAACCATACTTGTTGCCGGTTTTATCGCCCCAAAAAACTCATTGTGAGCCTTTCCGATCTTTTCCCAGTCTCTATCAATATCCGTAACATAAATACGAGTACGTACTACATGTTTTAACTGTGCCCCGACTTTATTCAGAGCATCTTCGATATTTGAAAGAGCCTTTTTCGTTTGTAAATAGGCATTGTTTCGACCTATTATGCCGCCATTATCGTTGGTTGCTGTTGTACCTGAAATCCAAATGTGACTGCCGATACGAACTGCCCGCGAATATCCCACAATAGATTCCCATTCTGTATCCGATGAAATATTTTGCCGTTTCATAGTGATGATATTCGTTTGTGAAGATTACCTAAAATTAAGAAAATGGGATTTAGAATTTGAGTCAAGGGAAATTAATTAGTCATTCATCAATCTCAAAAGTTTCCCATTATATCAATAAACGATGAAGTTCCCTTAAGATTAATTTTTAAGCCCGAGCTTTAAATTTTAATACGAATTGTTGATAAAGTGTCAATTCATAGTTCTCTCTTATTAACAAATAAGCAGCATAAGCCATGATGAGGGTAGCGGGAAATCCAGCTCCCGTACCAAGAGGGGCAATGGCAACCAGGAAAATAATAGAACCGGTAAGTCCCAGGGTAACCGCAAGTCCTCTTAATCCGATCGAAACACCAATCAACAACTGTCCGATGGCTATTGTACCTACAATGGCTGTTATATGTTCGGAGAAGAAGCCCAATATGAAATCTTTATACTGCTCTGAATAAGCAAGTGGAGCATAATTGAGATATTCCTGCGGATGGCTGATAGCAGTGCGTAAATTGAATTGAGCCGCCCAAAGAAAAAGAATGACAAATAGTAATCGACCAATAGATTTCCATTTCCAACTCACGATCACCATAATAATTGCAA
>DATFMK010001005.1:0-3894 GCA_035267005.1 Balneolales bacterium | reverse complement strand
AAGCGGACGGACATAGCCATTCCAGACAGCGTATTGCGTGTTCCGTTTCGGGACAAACAAATAATAAATATTGCTGGCAGGTTCGATGATAAGATGAAAATCAGGTTCATTGACACCAGTCAGGTAAAGAAAATTCGATTCCTGACGAAAAGGATATTCGTAATCGGTTCCATAGCGGGATTTAACAGTGGCTCCTTTAATATAAATTACGCCGTTATCGTCCCTTTCAAATAATGAACAAAGTTTTTCACGATGAGTTTTTAGCATAATAGTCTCTATTAAAAATTAATAATGATTAAATAAATTGATAATGTTCTGTGGTAAATGTTGTAATTGATGATCATCAAACTCAGCAAAGTCAAAGGAGAGAAAAGAACGGGCATCCGAACCTTTTTCGCCCTCAGTTGAATAAATAGTAGCATTAACTTTCACATCTTTAACCATCAAATCAAGATTTATCTCAATAATACCTTCATTCCGACCATTTTTATTTATTAAGGCTACCAATCTGTTACCGCCAAATGCGGTAGCCATAAAGCTGATGGCAATTTTTATATGATCCTTCAAAATAAAGATTTTATAGTAATGCTCCAGGTGGAGCATTGAGGGACTGTGATCCAGATCTAAATAAGTGATATTGGAGGAATTTTGTTTTGAATGATCCATCCAAAAAGATATTTGCGCTTTGCCTAACCAGGGACGTAAAACGGGCTCCGTCTTATTGCCAATAAATCCCCGGTCGGCCCAATAATCAAAGCTATGATTCAGAGATTCATCATTGGAAGAAAGAAAATCCGGCCATTTTTCTAATTCTGAAATATTTCTTTCGGAGTCGATGTGATATAAATGATCTTCCAATCCATTGGAGAGCATTAGATAGGGGGCATTAACCTTCTTATTATACACTGCGATTTGCTGACCGGTACGTTCTCCCAGTTTGATATTTTCAGCTTTACATTCGATCAGTAATTTAGGAGTAAAATCCTGATTAAAACAGAGAATATCTGCCCTTTTCCGGTTTTCCTGTCTGTTAACCTGAATAGCATGTTCCGTTGATATGCGATGAGGCGACCAGTTGCGTTCGAGTAGGAGGTGATCTAATAACCGAAGACGCACGCGTTCTTCCGGACGGTTTTTAAAACTTCTTTTTTGTATAGGATTCCAAAGAAGTTTTTTCCCTTCACGAAATGCTATTCTTGGAAAGTGATGATAAGCGACACTTCTCATTTTATGACTTCATTCATTGACCATAAACATTATGAGAATATAGAGAATTGAAATGGTTGATGATAATAAAAAAGGCGTCCATGTTATCAAAGACGCCTTTAATTTTAATCTGATAATCTGTTTAACTCGACGATTTTCGTTCCAACTTTTTCTGCTCTATGAGCCTTTTTCGTTTAAGTTCATCCGCCTTTTTCTTATCCACTTTCTCGAGCAGGTCAATTTCACTCATTTGACGATTAATCAACATTTGCTGAGCGATGGAGAGAACATTATAAACGAGATAATAGAGATTCAAGCCGGAAGAGAGATTATTGAAAATCACCATCATAAAAATAGGCATGAAATACATCATCATCTTCATTTGAGCTCCGCCGGCACCGCCGCTTGAGCTCTGACCGGATACTTTCATTTGTGCGACCATACTGATCGTCATCAACAAGACAAAACCACTGATATGATCACCTAAAAACGGAACATGAAAGGGTAGATGAAGAATATAATCAGGTGCCGAAAGGTCATGAGCCCATAAGAAAGCTTTTTGACGGAACAGGATTGAATTCTGAATGAATTCCCACAGTACGATAAGGATAGGCATCTGCAAGAGCATCGGCAGACACCCCCCGAGGGGACTCACCTTGGCCTTCTTGTAGAGCTTCATCATCTCTTCCTGCTGCTTCTTGGGATCGCTCTTATATTTATCCTGAAGCTCTTTTACTTCAGGCTGAAGCTCCCTCATTGCGGCCTGACTTTGGAAACTTTTTTTGGTCAGTGGATAAAGAATCAGTTTAACCAATATGCCAAAGACGATGAGTGCTATCCCGAAGTTACCGAGAAAATTACCGAAGTATTCGAAATACGGAATAATAATGTATTTCACCATGGGCGCCGATATAAAGCGAAGAAAACTGAATCCCAGGTAAACCATACTATAAGTCGTTCCGTCAAAAGAATTCAGATCGTGATACTTGAGGGGACCAAGATATAACTCATAATTGAGTGAATCGCTTGATGGAATCCGGGATTGTACGCTGACATTGTAATTATGAAGATAACCGGGTGCTTCGGGATCTCCGGCAATTTGACCTTTGAGGGTTGCACTATTTGTTTTTTGAGTCGGTTTGATGATCTGAGTAAAAAACTTCGTTTTGGTTGAAATCCAGCGAACCTGTCCGTTAAGGATATTCTGTTTATGACCTGATTTTATATGAAGATTACTCGTTTCTCCGCCCGAATAAGCATAAGCTTGATTCATCTCAGCTTCATGCTTAGTATTCTTCTCACTGAAATTCAATGGAGTGTGCCAGCCTAAGTCAACCGTTCGATCGCTAATATATTTGGAAGCTCCGTCAAAGTTTACGGAAAGACCAATTTTGTATTGGTCACCATAAAAAGTATAAGTGTAGGTCAGATATTTGCCATTACGCAGAGGTAATTTATAGACAAGTTGTTTGGTTTCCCCTTTTTTTAGCGATACACCATTTCCGCTGGTCACTCGTCGGAAGAGGATCCCATTGGTGTCGATATTGTAATCCTGAGTGGAAATAAACCCGAGCGAATAAGCCGAGCGTGTGGTGTCCTGAATGAGCTGGTAGGGTTGTTTATCCCACGTTTTATATTTAGCTAATTCGAATCTTGAGGGACCAGCGCCCAAATTAGTAAAGACGGCGGTATACAATGGGGTTTTTACAACGTAAGATGTCGTATCGGTAACGGTTGAATCAGCAAATATTCCCAAAGCGGTTTTGGCCGGCTGGGATGATTTAATTGCTTTTTGAGTAGAAGGCTGAGATTGTTGGAGATTCTGCGCTTGTTGCTTTTGCTGCGCCTGTTTCGTAGATATAGTGTCGGTTACCAGGCTGTCTTTTTTTGCCTGTTCGGCCTGCATTTTCTTCTGTTGCTGCTGATTCGGAGTAGAAAAATAGAACCAGGCTAACATGAGAAGAAAAATGAGCGCTATACCTATTACGCTGTTACGATCCAAATTTACTCCTGTTGTGTCCGTTTATGATTGATAATGGTTGTGCGTATGAGATGCTTTTTTGTCTTTTTTGGGAACGGGATCATATCCCCCTTCATGCCATGGATGACATTTTGATATACGTTTGACGCTAAGCCATGTTCCTTTAAAGATTCCAAAACGTTTGAGCGCTTCAATTGAGTATTGGCTGCAGGTAGGCTCAAATCGACAACTTGATGGAAAGTAAGGCGAAATGGCCAGTTGATAAAAACGAATTATAAATATAAATATATACTTCATACCTTCATTATAAGGTATTTTGAATATGTTTTCGAACTAGTTTTAATAAGTTAACACAGTCCTTTTCAACATTATTAAAATCAGAATTCGTGTTTTTGGCAATCAGCACAAGGTGCAGGCCAAGGTTACTGCTTTTACAATATTCGATTAGAATGTGTTGATTTAAACGAAATGCTTCACGCATTATTCGTTTGATATGGTTACGCTTTACCGCATTGCCAAGCCTCTTGCTGGCTACAAACCCTATCCGAAATTCCTCGGATGAATCTGGAAAAATAAGGAACTTTAAATCGATGGTTTTCGCATGAAAATGAATCCCTTCCTTAAACATTCGCTGAAAGTTATCTTTACCTCTTAAAATGTTCTTACGAGGTAATCGATATCTGTGGGAAGAGGACGTATTCTCCGGT
>DATFMK010001004.1:0-3836 GCA_035267005.1 Balneolales bacterium | reverse complement strand
GCTGTCAGGAGAACGCCTCACATTACAGATACCGGTCAATAAAGTAACTAACCAACAGGTTTTACCCCATGATGCTGTTTTGACGGATGAGTCTATGAGCTCATACTGGGTTATGAAATTGATCAACGACAGCACGGCGGTTCGCATCAATGTTACACCCGGTATTTCAACAAAGCAATGGACAGCGATTCTCAAACCGGACTTTAAGGAAGGCGACCGGATATTGAGACAAGGTAATTATGGTCTCTCAGATACCGCCCAGGTAAGAATAACTAATCAGCCGTAAACTATTTTTTCAAATGGAACATTTTTATAACCGGTTTAAGAGTCCACTTACATATATCACTATATTGGTATTTTTAGGTGGTATAATGGCCTATCGTAATATCCATGGTTCATTATTTCCGCAAATTACCTTCCCAAAGATCAAGGTAATTGCTAATAATGGTGAGCAACCGGTCCATAAAATGATGATTAATGTCACAAGGCCGCTTGAAGAGGCAATTAAAAGGATACCTGATCTTAAACTGGTACATAGTACCACAAGTAGGGGAAGTTGTGAGATTTCTGCCTATCTGGATTGGAGTGCAAATATTTATACGAGTCAGCAACTCATTGAATCCCGCATTAATCAAATCAGGAATGAGCTTCCCCAAAATGTGCAAATTGATGTAGAACGGATGAATCCATCTCTTTTACCAGTGATGGGATTCATTCTGCAGGGCAAACATCGTACTCAAATAGATCTGAAACAGCTTGCCCTGCATACAATACGTCCCTATTTATCGCAATTATCAGGTGTCGCCATGGTTCAGGTACAGGGTGGGCGCGATAAGGAATATTGGGTAGAATTACAGCCTCAAAATCTGAGCCGGCTTAATATAACACCAACCCAAATCCGTGACGCGGTGTCAAAATCAAATCTGGTAAAATCGAACGGGTACGGTGAAGCTAATCGACGACTATATCTATCGTTAACCGATGGAAGCGTAAAAAAGATCTCGCAACTGCGTAACCTGGTGGTCACATACAAAAATAACCGGCCTATTTATCTATCGGATGTGGCAAAAATTCAAATCCATCAGGCGATTCAATATGTGACGATAAATGTGGATGGTAAAAATGGCGTTTTATTTAATATTGTTAAACAACCAAATGTAAATTTGGTCAGCCTGTCACATGATGTCAACGCTAAGGTTAAAGAAATGAAATCCATTTTACCTGCCGGTGTGAAGGTCACCCCATACTATGATCAGGCAGAATATGTGTCGCAGAGTATCCACAGTGGCAAGGATGCCCTTTGGATCGGATTGGCATTTGCCATGATCATTGTCATAATTTTTCTTCGGTCGATTCGTGCCACTTTTGCATTGCTCATTGCCGTTCCGGTGTCGATGGCCCTGAGCATAGGAGTTATATATGTCGTTGGATATACCTTAAACCTGATGACACTTGGTGCTCTTGTGGCTGCGATAGGGTTGGTAGTGGACGATGCCATAGTGGTTATTGAGTTTATACACCGGGTAAATGAAGAACATCCTAACGAATCGGTTCGTTATCATATACAAATTGCCATACCACGTTTATTGCCGGCCATGATCGGCTCTTCATTGAGTACCATTGTAATATTTTTCCCATTTTCATTGATGAGTGGTATAGCCGGAGCCTATTTCACGGTTATGGCCAATACCATGATCATCACGTTGGCTTGTTCTTTTCTGGTCAGTTGGCTGTTGCTTCCAATCGGTTATTTATTTCTGGAGCGCATTAAGAAGCAGAAAAAAATTGAAGAAAAACCGGAACCTTTATATCAATGGCCGCTTTTTATACTGAATAACTGGTGGATAGCCTTGTTATTGGCGGCTGCTTTGATTGGTGGTATGATTTGGGCTATTCCACGCATGAAATCAGGTTTTTTACCCCATATGGATGAGGGTAGTATCGTTTTGGATTACAATACACCAGCGGGAACATCTTTGGATCAATCCAACCGTATGCTGGCTAAAATAGACAGTATTATTCACTACAACCCGCATGTGACGCACTTCTCCCGGCGCACCGGTACGCAAATGGGCTTTTTTATTACGGAACCTAACAGGGGCGATTACCTCATTCAATTAAAAGGGAACAGAAATGTAACAACTGACGATGTAATAAACCAGTTACGGGAAAATATCGCGGCCACGGTGCCTGCTGTTCACGTAGATTTCGGACAGGTTATCGCTGACCGATTGGGGGATTTGACGGAACAGGATGTACAACCCATTCAAATCAATATTTTTGGTAATAATACTGCCACTTTACATCAGTATGCTGAAAAAGTGGCCTCATTTCTTCATAAAGTAAGGGGAACGGCTGATGTTTTTAACGGAATTGTTGTGGCAGGGCCCTCATTTAATGTCATACCGAATGAACCAGACTTAAGTTTTTATCATCTCACCCCGGCTGATCTGCATTTACAACTTCAGACACAATTGAACGGAACGGTTGTGGGCGATGTTCTGGAGCAAAATCAAGCAACTCCTATCAGGATGATTTACCCGAACGGGCTGCGTTATGATCTAAGTAATCTTAAGCGCGCCGATATCGTGTTACCAAGCGGATCGGTAAAACCGCTCATGAGTCTGGCACATCTGAACATAAAGAAAGGAAGTGCCGAAATAGATCGTCAAAATTTGCAGGAAATGGTGACGGTTACATCCCGTCTGAGTAACAGAGACCTTGGGACTACCATTAAAGCTATCAAGAAAGAATTAAACCGAAAACTGCAGTTACCAAAGGGATATCACTATGTCATCTCAGGTGATTATGCCAAACAACAGCAAAGTTTTCATGAATTGCTTACGATCATGATTGTAGCTGCTTTAATGGTATTAATGATCATGCTTTTCTTATTCCGGGATATTCGCATTGGCTTGATTATCTTATTTATTGCTGTTTTAGGAATTTCAGGTGCTGTTCTGGCATTATATTTTACAGGAATACCCCTGAATGTGGGTAGCTATACCGGTTTGATCATGATTGTCGGCATTATAGCTGAAAATAGTGTGTTCACCTGTCGGCAATTTCTTCGAAGATTTAAAGAAAATGGGGTTAAAACTGCTTTACAACAAGCCATATCTGCACGTTTCAGGCCTAAAATAATGACTGCAACAGCGGCTATTGCCGCATTGATGCCGCTGGCATTAGCTATGGGTACGGGCGACGAATTGCAGCAGCCGATGGCGATAGCCGTAATCGGTGGTTTCCTGGCAGCTATACCTCTTTTACAAATTGCTTTGCCCACCTTCCTCTATTTTGCTTTCGGCTGGGGAAAATCAGAGAACAGTGATCAGTCAGCAGTAAACAGTCAATAGAGTGTTGATATCTGATAGAATACGGATGATGCGGATTATACAACTGATCACTGATGATGGGGTAAGTGGCTACAGAATATAACCTGTTAGCGTATTTTCCGGATGCCAGATCCCGGATACAGGGCTTCCTTAACAAGGATCATGGAAATTGAGTTATTATGTTATTGAGTGTATTAAGGTAGTTTTTCTTGAGTCTTCTGGGATTCATATAACTTTAAGCACTTAAAGTTATATACTCAGTTAATTCAACATTCAGCATTCATAAATCTCTGGCCTGAACCAAGAGAATTATGAGTTATAAAATATTTGGAAAAATCATGACTGGGCAGAGGGTCCACTCGTACGTTGCATGGAAGGGCCCGGCAACGAGCCTTTTGCCCTTTGCCTTTTGCCTTTTGCCTTTTGCCTTCTGTCTTCTGCCTTCTGCCTTCTGCCTTCTGCCTTCTGCCTTCTGCCTTCTGTAAATTATTCATTGCTTAT
>DATFMK010001003.1:0-4442 GCA_035267005.1 Balneolales bacterium | reverse complement strand
AAAATGGACGCTGATGTGGTCGTTGGTTCTTCACAGCGTTTTGGCGTACCTTTAGGGTACGGCGGACCACATGCCGGATATTATGCTACCAGAGATGCATATAAAAGAAAGATACCCGGACGTATCATCGGTGTGAGTGTCGATGCGAATGGCGACCCGGCTTACCGGATGGCTCTTCAGACAAGAGAACAGCATATTCGCAGAGAAAAAGCGACCTCCAATATCTGTACAGCTCAGGTATTATTAGCCGTTATGTCGGCAGCTTACGCTATTTACCACGGACCGGAAGGATTAACGAAGATTGCGCAACGGGTTTATGGATTAACGAGTCTGTTGAAAAAAGGATTACAGAAGCTCGGTTTTACAATTCTTACCGACAATCATTTCGATACCTTGGAGATTGAAGTTGACGACGATTCTATGAAAGGTGCCATTAGAAACGAGGCGTTGACCCGGCAGATTAACCTGCGATATTATGATGATTTGGGTATCGGGATATCGGTAGATGAGAAAACGACGGTTTCAGATATTGAGGAGCTCATTGAATTGTTTGCAAAAGCCACAGACAATAAACAGGCGGTCAACGTCTCAAAAATGAGTGAGAAAATAGAACTGGATATTCCTGACGAATTACGCCGGGATGCTCCATTTCTTGAGCATGTGGTATTCAACAGTTTTCATTCGGAACATGAGATGCTGCGTTATCTGAAAAAACTGGAAAACCGTGATTTATCGTTGGTTCATTCGATGATTTCTTTAGGTTCCTGCACGATGAAATTAAACGCGACCACCGAAATGCTTCCCGTAATCTGGCCGGAATTTACCGATATGCATCCGTTTGCACCGCAAGATCAGGCGGAAGGATATGGTCAATTGTTTGAAAATCTGGAATCGTGGCTTTGTGCAATTACCGGATTTAAAGCTATATCATTTCAGCCGAATTCGGGTGCTCAGGGTGAATTCACTGGTTTGATGGTTATACGTGCCTATCATAAAAGCAGGGATGAAGCAAATCGAAAAATTGCCTTAATACCTTCCTCGGCTCATGGAACCAACCCGGCAAGTGCCGTAATGGCCGGTATGGATGTGGTCGTTGTAAATTGTGATGACAATGGCAATATTGATCTGGATGATTTGCGTGCCAAAGCAGAAAAGCATGCTGATAATTTAGCCGCTTTGATGGTTACCTATCCGTCCACGCATGGAGTGTTTGAACCGGATATTCGCGAAATATGCAAAATCGTCCATGATAATGGTGGATTGGTGTATATGGATGGTGCCAATATGAATGCTCAAATGGGATTGACAAGTCCGGCGGCAGTAGGTGCTGATGTTTGCCATCTCAATTTACACAAAACCTTTACCATTCCTCATGGTGGTGGCGGACCCGGCATGGGACCGATTGGTGTGGCAGAACATTTAATTCCGTTCCTGCCCGGACATATTTATAACCATATGGATGAGGAAAACGCTATAACGGCTATAGCCAGTGCGCCTTGGGGAAGTGCCAGTATTTTACCGATTTCTTATGCATTCATCAATCTGATGGGCGCTGAAGGATTAAAACAAGCTTCTGAAATTGCCATTTTGAATGCGAATTATCTTCGTGTAAGACTGCAAAAACATTATCCGGTGTTGTACACCGGTGCCACCGGTTTTTCAGCACATGAATTTATTATTGATTTACGTGATTTCAAGAAAACGAGTGGAATTGAAGTTCTCGATGTGGCAAAACGTTTGATGGATTATGGATTTCATGCACCAACCGTTTCTTTTCCTGTTCCCGGTACTATGATGATAGAACCGACAGAAAGCGAATCTTTAGAAGAACTGGATCGATTTTGTGAAGCCATGATTAAAATCAGAGAAGAGATTCAGGAAATCGCTGATGGTAAAGCTGATAAAGAGGATAATGTGCTAAAAAACGCTCCACACAGTGCCTATTCCGTACTGAGTGGTGAATGGAAGCATCCCTATTCACAGCAAAAAGCTGTTTATCCCTTAACGTGGATTAAGGATATCAAATTCTGGCCAAGTGTGAACAGAGTTGATGATGCCTATGGTGATCGTCATTTGGTTTGCAGTTGTCCCCCGATGGAAGATTATATGCAGAAAAATTCAGAACCTGAAGAAGTCGTTTAACCATGATGGGGCTAATTTTAAAATAGTTAGTTATCACCAGATCATGTCACAAATAAAATAAGAAGGCGTTCCCAAGTGGAAAGCCCTCTTTGCAGATAAATGGAATAAGCAAAAAACCCCGATGAATGTCATTCCAACGGGGTTTGAGATGTATATGTATGCCATTAGGGCTACTAAATATTACTACTTAACAGAACTTACGGAGTCAAAAGTAAGTCCGTAATGGTGAAGGATTGATTACCTTCTGTTCATAAGGTCGTGTCCAAATATTATCAATGTTTAACTGAAGCATTAAGTTAATGTTAAATTCTTAACCCGGATTATTCATGAAAATTAATGCATCCCGCATTTCGAACTTCAACGAAGTCCCGATGCTTTCGGGAAAAATTTCGCAGCTCTTTTAGCGTCCTCACAATGGAGGGACGAATTTTTTTTTACGTTCATTTATTTATAAGAAGACTATGCAAAACCGTTCTTTTGCCCAATATCTGCATTTTCGCGACTTCAACATCCTTACATATGACTAATATGCTGCGTTTACGAATTCGCTCAAGCTTTGATCTTGAACAAAAGCCCTGGTTTTGCAAAGCCTTCTACAATACGATATGTATCGTTTCTTGTTGTATCCGTGAATAATTTGGGTTAGATGCTTAACCTTCTTGTGATACATGCCTTCAGAAAATGGAATATACGTAAAAATAATATTGCGATAATCTTAGAGCTAAAATCGTTTTGTAACTTAACCCAGATTATTCACAAAGAAATTTTGTCGTGTCCCGAAAGCTTTCGGGATTAAAAATGTGCATGAAACGTACAGTGGTACGTTGATTAAGCATTTTTAAATTCAACGCAGAGCACGGCCAAATTTCGTAGCTTTTTTTAGCGTTCTCAAAATCGATGATCGGTTTATTTTTTATAAGTTACTTTATTTACAATATGATATGTATTACTTCATATTGGTTACGTGAATAATTCGGGTTAACGCTCAATAGAATAGAAAATGTCGTATCAGACTGTTTAATTTTAGCAAATCATCATAATGGGTAAAGAACAAAATCAGAAATCAATTACGACATTACTATATACATTTTTTGTGATGGTAACATGTATGTCGTTATATGAGATGCTAAAACAATTTATTTACCCTCAAATCACCATTTGGGAATCGCACATCGTAACGATCACATTCAGCAGTACGATGGCTACTTTCGCCGCTTATTTCATACAACGAACCTATAAAAAGTTACAAGAACAGGCGCTGCATGAGGTTCAGGAACGTAAACAAACAAAATTATTATTATCAAAGGCTTATGATGATCTTGAGGTTAGAGTTACTAACCGGACCCAAGAGTTGCAAACTTCCAATAAACGGTTAAAAAAGGAAATCCAAATACGGAAATTGACAGAAACAAAATTACGAAGATCTGAAGAACGTTTTTCTAAAGTTTTTCATAATGCACCTTTGGCAATTGGTATTGTTGATTTTACTGAAGAGCGTTTTTTGATGGTTAATAATAGTTTTATCCGTCTTATGGAATGTGATGATAAAGGGCAGGTACACGGTAAAACGGTTTATGATTTAGACATGTGGGTGAATGATGACGAGTGGCATTCATTGAGATATCAGCTGGGGGATGACAATTCCATACCGTTCGAGACTGAAACCCGGATACGTACTATATTAGGTGAAGTTCACAATATTTTGTTGTCAGCCGAAAAAATTAATGTTAACGGGAAGGTCTGTATCCTGATCATGTTGCATGACACCAATTTGAGTAAAACGATGAGAAAAAATTGTACTCAAAGAATGGATCCTAATGATCTGCAGAATTCTTACCGTGAAAAATTTAGTTAACGTGAGTTCGAGATAAGACCCTCTTTTAAAACAGTGTTTTGGAATGAATAGGAACCTTTGAAGATTTCTCCCTCCGGTCGAAATGACGCGAATGGACGTAGATGATGTAGATGGTTAACAAATATCACTCAAAGTCGTCATCTCGAACCCGCTTTTTGGGTGAGAGATCTTACAAGTGGGGATAGGAAACAAAATAAGTAGAAAATTATATCGAATTCACGTTACTAAGTGCAATTATTAATAGACAATAAAAAAGAGGCTGTTATATAAAACAGCCTCTTTGTACGAAACATTAAAAAATCGATCGATTATTTTCTACTGCTTAATTATTTAGCCGGTTTAATCTTCAACAATTTAACATCGAATACGAGGGTAGAATTCGGTTGAATAGCTTGTCCTGCTCCTCGTTTTCCATAAGCGAGATTTGGGGGAATCCAGATACGCC
>DATFMK010001002.1:0-2008 GCA_035267005.1 Balneolales bacterium | reverse complement strand
AAGTCGGCTTCTCTTTCTTCACATAAGCATTCAGGAAGTTGAGCCAGGGTTCGTTGACACACCATGGATCATTGCCCGGGGTATCCGGTCTATCGGGTAGGCAGGTCCATCCGTTGTTTCCTTCACGCAACGTTTTAAAATCCCAATCAATAATTTTGGCATTGGCAGATACTGATGCCGGAGCAGCACTCATTGCGCTCTTTATCTGGTCATCCGCTAGGGCATTTCCAGCCATTAATATACCGGCGAAAATAATGAGCAAAAGTATTTTATACATAACATCCTCCTAATAGGTAAATATTATTAGTTAAGTAGTCATTTTGGGAGCGTCATGTGGTGAATATCGCAATTCTATTTTTTAACACTCCCTTTCCACCATTTTACCTGTTCAGGTTTATCATATTTTCCCTTATCGAACCAAATGAATGTCCCATTAAGGTCATCGCCTTTAACAAACCCACTATAGGTGATTCTGCCGTATTTATTGCTGTAAATATCTGCGGTAAAAAAAACCCTGTCTCCGTCTGCTTTGGTTGTATATTCAGCGTCACCAAAACCATATTTTCCACAACCAACTGAGAAAAATTTGCCATTCTCAAATTTGATCTCATCATCTTCAGAACTTTTTTTGCCGATTTCTCCGTTTTTACCGACAAAGGTTTTTCCATCTAATATTCCGCTGTAGGCAGGGAGTGCCATAATAAAAAAAAATAGTGTGATCCAGAATGTGATAGCATTTTTTTTAACATAGTTAGCACCTCCTTTCATTTCTTTTTTTTATGTGATTTGAAAAATTTATTGAATGCCGTTAGTGAATGGTCATTTGAAATTCAGGTGCTGCCGTGCTTGTATTCCGATGAATGGTATCAGCTGCAGTAGATAAGAAGTCAGTGGGCGTCGTGAGAAGGAGCATTCACCTGTAGCATAAGATAGATTACTACATTGTGGCAGTTTGTCAAGTATTTTCCAGAATCTAATTTATTTAGGAATTAATTGATAAATTTTGGAGAAATATTGAACAGTAATGGGAAAGGGATGACAATAGAGATGTTAAGCACCTTGGCAATGATTTAAAGATTAGTTCAATTTCAGATAGAATCTGTCAAATATCGAGAGAAATTAAGGTATGGACCGGTACAAATCGATTGCTCGCTTCAGGATATCATTTGAGCATCACATTGTTTAAGCTGCTTATTTAATTGCAGATAGAAATCGGATTTTGTAACATTTATAGTTTGATTTCGCAGTCGCTCTCTACATCGATAATGTTTCTTGAGGTTCTAACGATCAGCAGTTTTTTACATTAAAACTTTAGATAGTGTGTCACTCAGATCTTTTTTCATATAAGGCTTGGCCAGGGCTGCTGCGAAGCCATATTTTTTAAAATCAGTCATTACCGGATCATTGAAAAATGCGCTTGAAACAATGGATTTGACATGAGGGTTTATCTCCAGCAGCTTTTGGACAGCGTATTCGCCTCCCATTCCACTTTTTACAGTTAAATCCAAGATAACCGCATCAAAGGGTTTGCCGGACTCCATAGCGCTTCGATACAGCTCAATCGCCTCGCTACCATCTTGGGCAAGCGCGACATCATAACCGAATTGACTTAGCATCTGTTCGGTAAGATCCCGGATCATCTTTTCGTCATCCATTGCAAGAATTCTTCCTATGCCAATCATCGGTTTATCTGGTACGATCTTTGGTATCGGCTCCAACTCTTCAATTTCTTTTTCAGATGCTGGAACATAGATAATAAGGGTGGTTCCCACCCCTAATTCAGATTCAGCAGTTATGAATCCATCATGTTTCTTAATTATGGAATGGCAGGCTGAAAGTCCAAGCCCTTGTCCTTTATCAGCGCCCATATCTTTAGTTGAAAAATAAGGATCGAATATATCGGCAAGATTTTTTGGGGCTATGCCGCTGCCCTGATCTTTTATGGATAGTAGGACATATTTCCCGGCCTTAGGCGGCAGACGGTCTTTTTCGCCGACCGCCGCATTTT
>DATFMK010001001.1:0-2512 GCA_035267005.1 Balneolales bacterium | reverse complement strand
GACGGCTTCGTACATCTTTGTTTTATCAATAATCCCGCCCCGATAAATCACCATTCAAAACACTGTTGCCAATAGAGCCAAAAAACTATAATCTTTGGCTTATCTACTGCGGGACTATGGATAAAACACTTATTAGATATCGCAGGTTTTTAAGAACTATATTTCTATAAAGTACTCTCAAATATCAGTATTTTTATACCAAAAGGTGGACCACAATATATGGTATCCACCTTATTTTTTCCGAATGAGAAATATTGATCCAATCGCAAACTTTATTTTGACGTCTTTTTAAAATTAAGTTTATCCTGGCCAAAACATGTCTCGTTAAAATCTGTTTTTATATCGGTTCGGTTTTCATTTTGAATCCCTTGTCTTCCCTCTTTTTATCCTGCCACACCTGTCGTTGATGCTGATGGTTATTTATAAGTCTGTGAAACCTCTCCGCCCTAAAGGGCGGGCCTTTCCGGTAAGGATCTCAGCTCATTTTATATAGCTCCCCTCGACCCCGTCCTAAAGGACGGGGCTTGCGGGGAACATGCCGGTCAAAAAAGGAGATTGACATTGCCACAATGTAGTAGTAAAATAAGGGTGTATTTTCAAAATGACAATCTTTGAGCAGATAACGTAACCGGCTGTGGCTGATTCCCATGTGTTAGGGTGGGATTGAAATCCTTTCATCAAAAAATTCAAAAGAGAAATACGCAGAGTTCTTCTTATTGAACGACGGGAAATAGAGAGTACATTGAATGAGAAGCAGACCATTTTATTGGTAGATGATGAACTACCCATTATAGACGTTCTGGAAAACCGTCTTGCTTTGGAGAACTTCAGTGTGTTTACTGCCACCAGAGTTATAGAAGCCCTTGAAATTCTAAATAATCAGGAAGTCGATCTTGTGATTTCGGATATGAAAATGCCCAATTTGGGAGGCATGGACCTGCTCAGAGAAATTCGTATGAAGCATCCGGGACTTCCCGTGATTTTTATGACAGCTTACGCTACTATTTCTGATACCGTCCATGCGATAAAATCCGGTGCCGCAGACTATATTACCAAGCCTTTCAATGGCAATGATCTTATTAAAAAGGTGAATGAAATCCTAAACACAGCTTTTTACCCAATAGGGCTGAAAAAAACCTCTCATTTAAGCGAAGCCGTGTTTGGTGGCGAGTCGAGTTCCATGAAATCTCTATATAAACTTGTCAAGCGAATTATACCCAGTTATATCAATGTATTGATTATGGGTGAGAGCGGAGTTGGCAAGGAACTCATTGCCCGTCTGATTCATAAACGAGGCCCCCGCAATAAAAATCCATTGGTCGTTGTTGATTGCGGATCAACTCCTGAAGGACTTTTGGAAACCGAACTTTTCGGGCATGTTCGGGGCGCCTTTACCCATGCAATACGTGACAAAAAAGGTTTGATCGAAGCTGCGGATGGAAGTACGTTGTTTTTAGATGAAATTGGCAATATTTCTATGGGTATGCAGGCTCGCCTTCTCCGATTTTTAGAGGAACGAAAAATACGCAAAGTCGGTGAACTAGATGAGTTAGCAGTGGATTGTCGTATTATCTCGGCCACGAATTTGGATTTAGTGGCAGAGGTTGAAGCCGGGCGATTCAGAGAGGACCTGTATTATCGACTGAAGGTTGTCACGCTTAAGGTTCCCCCTCTCCGGGAAAGAAAAGAAGACATTCCCCTCCTTGCTCAGCGATTCGTGGCACAGTTTTGCAATATCAAGGGATGCCCTCCAATGACACTTCCTGAAGAAACCATTGAATGGTTATGCAGTTATCCTTGGCCAGGGAATGTTCGGGAACTTAAAAATGCTCTGGAAGGCGCTGTAACACTTTGTGATAGGGATACCCTGCATCCCAGTGATATCAAACTCACAGGGTTTCTTGAGACATCCCGCCTGTCCCGATCGGTAAACGACTCACTTTCTTTGGAAAAGAACGAACGAGACCTTATCATTAGCGCGCTTGATAGGGCCGGATGGGTTCAGAAGGATGCTGCCCAGTTACTGGGAATCAGCCGGAGAGTTATTTATTACAAAATCAAAAAGTTCGGGATCGAACCCCCAATACAGAAATCCGAGTCGAATAGAGTTCTAAAAAATTCATATCAATAAGATCCTGAAACAAAGTTAGACCCTCCTAACTATTCCGCATTCTCTGCTGCCACCCCCTTTCCCGCTTCCAACCCAGATACCCAATCCGTTCGATTACATTTTTGAGCACGAAAGTACAATTTTGAACCACATTGTATCCTTTTTTCTTATCTATAATCACTCTCTATTCATATTTTTTCAATATTTTACAATATGTTATGATTTAATAGGAATTGTGGCATATGTTTTGCTAAATTGTGGTGGGCTCTATGTGATGTTAAAGTTCGCTGCAACTTCCTGCCTGAATCTTTCATGAGCCAAATCAAACAGATTTATGGAGAAAACCATGAGAAAAATTCTCAGGATCTTTATATTATTGATCTTTCCAGCCGTAAATTCCGG
>DATFMK010001000.1:0-4535 GCA_035267005.1 Balneolales bacterium | reverse complement strand
TGAAATAATTTCTCTTTAAGCACTTTGTGATAATCATCACCAAGTGCATATTTTGATATCTTGGGGACTTTTTCCTCTTCCTGATAAAATTCAGAAAAATCCTGATTGTAGCTGCAGAGAACACTAACGACCGATTTAGCGCCGGGGACCAATTTGGTTGGATCAACGCGTTTATCAAAGTTACGTTCCATCCAATCCATCGTTCCGTTACGATTACCTAACAGCCATTCTTCCAGACGCCGTTCTTCCTTCTCAAGTCTTCGTGCCTTACTAAAACCACAAGCTTCAAATCCTAAACGAAATGCTTCCTGACGGACCTGCTCCGTAATTTTTTCCTGATTTGTCATGAATAAGGAGAGTTATTCTTTTCCATAGTAGTCTTTTTCATTCGACAAGTTACAAAATATAGAATTTCCTTTAAAAGGTTGAGCGGATGAAAATTTCGAATGCTTCCATTAGTTTTTTTTAAAATGCTACCTAAAGATGTAATAATCATTGCAAAAAATAGTGTAGAAAGCCTAATTAACGTTAATTAATTGCTATGAATGCAAAAAAAATTACATTGAATAGATCATTTTAACTATATTCCATTCTTCATTAGCAAAACAATCGGGTTATTTATCCAAGACCAGTAACTAGTTGTCAAACAGGTATTAAATAGCATTTTAAAGTTAATTATTTAGGTAAAAAATAATGTCAGTTATTCAATCAATTATTTTAGGTATTGTAGAAGGTTTGACCGAGTTTCTACCGGTTTCATCTACAGGGCATATGATTATTGCATCTTCGGTTATGGGTATTGTCGAAAATCCTTACACTAAAGCGTTTACGGTTGCCATCCAATTTGGGGCTATTCTTTCGGTTATTGTGTTATATTGGCGCCGTTTTATCAAATCGATGCAATTTTATTACAAACTATTTGTCGCTTTTTTACCGGCGGCTATAGTTGGTCTGATCCTCATAAAGTACATTAACGAGATGTTGGGAAGTGTACTTGTGGTAGCTACAATGTTGTTTTTAGGCGGTATCGTATTGCTTTTTGTGGATGATTGGTTTAGTGAGTCCGAGAAAACGCCTGATAAAGAAGTGACCTACAAAAATGCTTTTGTAGTCGGACTTTTTCAAATTATATCAATGATACCAGGAACTTCCCGATCCGCTGCAACTATTATTGGCGGACTTGAGCAGAAATTGAATCGTAAAACAGCGGCTGAATTTTCGTTCTTCCTTGCGGTTCCAACCATGTTTGCTGCAACCTGTTTCAAAATATTCCGGTTTTATATGAATGGACCCGGTTTTAACAATAGTCAGATCGATATTTTGATTATTGGTAACATTGTAGCTTTTTTTGTTGCCATGCTTGCTATTAAATCCTTTATCGAATACCTGACCAAACACGGTTTTAAATTATTTGGATGGTATCGAATTGCAATCGGTCTTCTGATACTGATTTTACACTTTAGCGGGGTCACTCTCAAAATGATGTAGTCTGTTGTGATAATCAGGCAAAGGGTATTTTACTGATTATCTTATTCTAAATTTATATGTGATAATATATTAGCAAAGGCGACTAAATGGTCGCCTTTTTTATTTTAGTTAAAGAAAATTTTTTGTTAAGGAATAAATTATCATTGGGAATTGTCTAACAGTTAAAGATGTAAAAAAATAGCTGTTTTGTTAAGAGATCGTAATAAAAATTCGATATACATTAAAATTATCAGGACAACACAGAAATGAAAATGGATAGTAAATCACAACGAGCCGCGATATTATTACGCTTAAGTGTTGTCCTAAGTTTAGTTTTAAGCTTAGGGATATCCAATTTACAAGCTCAAAATCAGTCGTGGGCCCCAAAAAATCAACAGGCATGGAATGACACCTTGTTATCCCGAATGACGCGGGAATTGAAACTGACACAGGATCAGCAAAACAAAGTTAAAACGGTTTTGAACAACCGGTCGGAACAATGGCAGAAGATGCGCCAAAACATGATGGATCTGCGTCAGGAGACTAAGAAAAAACTAGAAAATGTGTTGTCAAAAGATCAGATTGCGGGATTACAAAAAATGATAGATCAGCGGAAAATGTTTTTTCATTATTGGATGATGGATCGCGATCATCATTGGGGAATGCGTTCCGAACATAGAAAAGTTAATCATCACAGATCCCGGGAAAACGGAATGATGCACAATAAAAACACCAGGATGAATTCGGATGCCTGGGTGTATATGGCGTTAGCTCGAATGACTCAACGATTAAATCTGAATTCGAAACAACAGGATCAGGTCAAAAATATTCTGCAGGACGCCGTAAAGCAGTTTCAAAAGAACTGGGAGGATATGAAAAAACAGCGTCAAAGTAATCAGCAACAAATGCTGGATATTCTGAACAAAGATCAGATCGGTGCCTTTCAAAAGATGAAAGACCGAATGATGTATAACCGGATGAAAAGATTTCATAATTATCGTCAGGAACATAGGCACAGCGGAATGAAGGGATACAAAAGTAAAACGTGGAGATCTCAACATGGTGCCGGGACAATGATGGATCAATGGGCCCAACGGTTAAATCTGACACCGCAACAAAAAGAAAAAGTGCAGAATATCTTTGCTCAGCATTTGAAGAAAATGAGAACGTTGATACAACAACGAAGAAATGGCGCGGTCAATGATTTAAGGGCACAAATAAGTAAAGCTCGTCAGGAATTAAATGATCAGCTTAAAAGTGTGCTAAGTAAAGATCAAATGGAACAGTATAATAAGATGCAGGAGGAATGGCACAATAGAATGATGAATTTCAGACAGGGAAGGTAATCTTTTGCGTAACTGTTTATATATACATTAAGATAGATTAAGCATTAAATCTAAACTTATTCTATCTTATGTTAAGATTTTGAAATTTAAAATGTTATGGTATTACTGAGAAAATGTAATACTTACCAAGGTTATTCTGAATGTCCGAATCGCACAATCCATCAGATAAAGAATTGCTCGAACGGATTCGTAACAAAGATGAGGGAGCTTTTCGCTTGCTCATCGAACGTTATGAATCTCAGGTCGCGGCAACGGTTTTGGGAATGCTTGGAAACAGGGCAGATGCAGAGGACATTGGACAAGAAATATTTATACGTTTTTATAAATCGATAGAACAGTTCAGAGGTGAATCATCATTAGGAACTTATTTAACCAGAATTGCCATAAATTTATCTCTTAACGAATTAAAAAGAAGAGAGCGAAAAAACAGACGATTTCTTTTTATTGGAGATCATGAAGAAAAGGAACAACTTTTCCAATCGGGGGAAACGGACGAACTGGAACAAAAAGAATTGCGAGAACTGATACAAGAAGCAATTAATAAACTTAAACCAGAATTCAAAGCAGTCGTCATTTTGAGAATGATACAGGATTATTCGACAAATGAGACAGCAGAAATCTTAAATATACCAATTGGCACCGTGTTATCGAGATATTCGCGTGCTATAGATAAACTTAAAATTCTTTTAACGCCATATATCAAGAATCATGAAATTAACTTATGAACGTGAACTAATATTGAAGGCTCTGGAAGACAATTTGTCTGCTGAAGAAAGCCGACGGCTTCAGTCATTATTTGAGGCTTCGCCTAAGTTAAAAGAAGAGTATAATGATTTGCTTAATACACAACAGATGGTTGCATGGGCTAAATACGATTCATTCAAACCATATTTTGCCGATCGGGTTTTGAAGAGACTCAGAGGCGAAACGGATTCCATTTTTTCGGATGATTTTTATATTTCGCTGGTTCATAATTTTTATCGGCTGGCCTTTACGGTATTGTTATTAGTCATGCTTTTAGGATCATATAATATTTTTTCGGCAGATAATACTTCAAATGACCAACCGGTCATTGAATCGGTTATTGCATTGCCACCAATGTCGGTGATTAATACCAATACAACCATATTGAACTACAAGGTATTTAATAATGAAAACACGAACTAAATCGGTTTTAATAATTATAGGAACCTTCATCATTGGGATTGTTCTGGGAGGAATATTGACAGGGGCCATAGTGCGTCATCGTCTTAACCGGATTGCAGAATCACAGACACGGCCGGGTTTTGTCAAAATTATGGAACATATCATAAAACCCACTGATAAACAGAAAAAAAAGATAGAACCGATTCTAAAAGAATCAGCGCATAAATTATCTCAGATTCACTCTCAATGTAAACAGAAAATGATCGCAATTGGAGATTCTATGAGAGGGGAACTCAAACCATATTTAACCGATAAGCAATTCAACCGACTAACGCGTACAATGCATCATCATGAACATGAGCACAAATGGCATCATAAGTCAAATAAAAGGAGATAAACGGTATTGATTGATTACTTACTCGGCTTTAGATTTTTGATCCAAATTAGCTAAAGCCAGCATGATTTTTTTATGGATGTGATCAATCCTTAAATAAGAACCTTTAAAATTATTAGCGATCATTGAGAAAGCTATTAAACGTCCAGCCCTATCGCGCAGATACCCCGAATGGCTTCGTG
>DATFMK010000999.1:0-2059 GCA_035267005.1 Balneolales bacterium | reverse complement strand
ACCGGTCTTTCAATTTGAAAGCGTTCTGGTGGCATTCCCTTAGATGTGCCTATTTAGTGCCTGAACGAAAAGTGGCCGTTTTTCCAGTCAGCCAGGCCGCTGATGCTCACCCATTAAATTACTACCGTTCATAATGGCGGGGGCCAGTAGCAAATCAATTTTTGGCAGCGTTTTCTCTAAAATTAGACCTACCTCTCCATTAAGTTCTTCTTTTCGATGCAGAGGTTATCTTTTTTATGCTGCTCTGCGTCGTTTTTGCTTCTTTAGCTCTTTTTGCTGAAGCAGGTGGCCCAATATTTGTATATTCCGCGCTAACACCGATAATGCGACATAACGTTCAAACCCATGTAGTCCGTGATCCAAGCAGCGGTCTAATCCGTGATTTTCCAAAGCATTAATAGAAGATTCAACTGCTGAATGCTTACGCCGGGATTCAACAAATTCTTCTGATTGCTCTATTTCTTTGTCTTTAACCGATAGACGACCCTTTTTGGGTAAAACAACGTAATCTAATATTTCGGCTAACTGGCTTTTGTTCTCAGGGCTATAAAAACCTCTATCAAAACTGCTACCGACAAGATTTTCGAATCTATCCTTGGTCTCTTGAACCATGACAACCGCCAGCTTATCATCGGTCTGTTGGAGCATAACTCGGTGATGAAGAATGAACCCGTACTGATCTTTATGCACGCAAACGCCTAAGCCTAACTCTTGGGGTACACCGGCTTTGCCCTTGGTGATCCACTCTGTATGCGGTTGAAAAATTGAAAAAACTTTCTCTTTGTGTGCTATCTTCTCATCGAAAACAACTCTTCTGCGGATCTGATCGATTTGTCGCTCGGCATGGCGAATATATTCTTCAATACTGATCAACCTTAATTCCTGGCTCATCGACAAAATCCCAAGTTCTCGCAGGATACGAATCGTCTCTTTGATCCGTATTACAAAGCCCTGACAGACGTTTATGTAATTTTGATGCTTGGCAATAATGAATTTATCTCGTTTTTGCCTTTTAGCTTCATCCTTTGATGTGGAGTGTCTCAGCTTTTGAACACTACGCAGTAAGCGTTTTATTTTTAATATGTTATGATGACTTTGCCGCCAGGCTGTGATGCCCACCTCTGAACAGATGATTGCAATCAGGCTTATCATTTTGCGCATCGCATCAAATAGCAGATTGGTGTCGGTCGGATAGTGAACATCGGTTTCAACTACAAACGAATCACAGCTACCCCTTAATTGCGGATCTTTGTTTGGAGAAATAATGCTGTGGCCGGCTTTGACAACAATTTGATTAATTTCATCGAGTTTCGCAGGAGTCAGTAAGACAATATTATCTCTTATGGTCTGCAAGGCATATCGGCTATCAAAATCAGTCTTGCTGTGGCCGAGCATTTCTCGTAACTTAACGTGGTTGTTGGCCATCTCCAAAACTTTATCATAGTCCCAGTTGGTATTTAAACGCAGCGTTCCTAAAACCAGAATCTTCCATAGATCCATGCCGGGTCTTCCGCTTTCGTAGCTTTTTTTCGGTACTATTTGTTTTAGGACTTCACAAACCTTCTCGCGGATAGACGCTGTGCGATGAATGTACTGCAGCCCCATCAGAAGTTTGGGAATTTCATCACGTGATTGAAGATCAAATTCTATGTTGGCGATATCTGTTTTCCAAAATTCCATTTGCAAATCAATGACTTTTCGCATAGATTATCTCCACGAAGATTTTTCAGGTTTGACTCGTTTTTGCTTTTCTACTTTGCGGGTAGAAAATCGGTATTTAATGTTAATTCAACAAGATAACTACCGTTAACGAGTTATTAATGCAAGTAAAAAATGCAATAATCTGGAAAATCTTCGTTTTACTTTTATACGAAATTTATCAACGATATCAGCGAGATAAGTATTACCCTTCAAACACTAGTTATCATATAAATCAATCATTATTTTAAGTCAAATAAGATATTTTCCGCACCATAATTTTTTGACTTCATCAGCATCTGCAAATTTTGGTATCAGTAAAATCAAATGGTTAGCCAATCCGACCCCAAAAATGCGTTGA
>DATFMK010000998.1:0-2490 GCA_035267005.1 Balneolales bacterium | reverse complement strand
CTCAGATTCAGGAACAATATGGTCAGTTACTTAACAATCAGCAACTTTTCATTGGCATCACAAAAAACTTCTAAATGAGTATCGATTCAATCATCATATGGAGTACAGCCATCGGGATGTTTCTAATCATCGCGTATCCCTTTTTACGTAAAAAGAAAGAAATAGAGAAGAATACGGATATTGCCGATTATAATGCCCTGCGGTATGGTTTAAAAGAACCGGTATCATTACATCCCATTGTTAATACGAGTCAATGTATAGGTTCCGGTAATTGTGTGGATGTGTGCCCGGAAAAAGATGTCCTCGGACTCAGAAATGGTCAGGCAGTTCCCGTTAGTCCGGCCCGTTGTGTGGGACACGGACTTTGCGAGCGCTCCTGCCCGGTCGATGCCATTCAACTGGTTTTCGGAAGTGAAAAACGAGGGGTGGATATTCCCCGGATCAAGGATAATTTCGAGACAAATATCAATGGAATTCACATTGTTGGAGAATTAGGCGGAATGGGATTGATCCGCAATGCTTTTGAACAGAGCAAGCAATGTGTGGAATATATCTCATATGTCAGGTCTAAGAAAAAACATGAGGGTTACGATGTTGTCATTATAGGCTGTGGTCCTGCCGGATTATCCGCAGCGCTTCATTGTCATCATCATGATCTGAATTATATCGTACTTGAAAAAGAAGATATTGGGGGAACCGTTCGAAATTATCCACGTAAGAAGCTGGTCATGACACAGCCTTTAAAAATACCCGGTTATGGTTCTTTGAAAAAGAAGGAAATCTACAAAGAAGAATTGATGAGCATATGGAGTGAGATCATTGAAAAGAATGATCTCAATATATCGACCGGGGAGGATGTCACCCACATTCAAAAAAATAAAGACGGCTCCTTCAGCATCAAAACCAAACAGGACACCTTTCAGGCCCAAAGAGTGATTCTGGCTATAGGCAGAAGAGGGACGCCACGCAAACTTGGCATTGAAGGAGAAAATCTGCCCAACGTCGCCTATTCTATACGCGAACCCGATCAATACGAAAACAACAAAATCGTGGTTGTTGGCGGTGGTGATTCTGCAATTGAGGCGGCTTTGTCTTTAAGTGATCAGCCCGGAAATGAAGTGCGCATCTCCTATCGAAGAGATCATTTTTCGCGTATCAAACCGGACAACCTGGAACGTATTGAAGAAGCTCAGCAACAAGGGAAAGTCGAAGTCTTATGGGAAACGAATGTTGTTAAAAACAGTGAACATGAAGTGACCTTGATCGATGCGGATGAAAAGGAATTTACCCTTGCAAATGATTATCTGTTCATCTTCGCCGGCGGTATCTTACCTACTCAGTTTTTGAAAGACATTGGTATTGAGATAGATACAAAATTTGGAACAGTGTAATAAACTCGTTCAATAACTTATGCTGATGGGATATTTATTACTTTACTTCCCAAATTACATTTTTATATGTGATATGCAGATCAACTGAATAAGATCCGCAAAGTTTTAAAAACTTTGCGGATCTTCGATTTTAATAGCGCCCATTTTCACCAAATAAAGTGTTGGCGCTTTAACTTGTAAACCTCCTACCGTTTACTCAGCGTAACTCACAACTTTACAAGTTTTTGAGTCTTCTAATATTATAGACTTTTCATGTCTTCTCAATAAGAGATTCTTCTAACTTTTCGACTTTATCTCCAATAAAGGTAACTTCATTTTCCATTTCCGGATCGAGTACAGCGAGATAAATCCATTCGTTTTTCACCAGATTATATAAGGTGTTTTCATGTTTTGAAATAATGGATTCTACTCGTGATCGAGGTGCCTGAATAAGTACCGTTAATCTTAGGGGAAGATGCTGCAATACATGATCATCCTCTTGCAATGATTCTCGTGGCAGGCCTAATTTTAAGTCCCCGCCATTACCCTGAACCGCACCAAATTTACCGGTTACATTCAGCGTCACTTTCGTGCCGCCACCAAAGCATTCATTATCAACCGATGCAAAATAATAGTGGTTATTGATCCATTGAGTGACCACCATCGGTCCCTGTAAAATGGCCTCGAGTTTTTCACCATCAGAATCTTTTTTCCAATCATAAGAATGCAGAAAACTTCGAGCTCCAAGATTGAGATTGGATGTCAGTTCCCGTCGACCAATTATAAATGATGCATTACCTGCCAATCCCCATTCCGGTCTTGTTTCCGCCCAGTCTGAAGCTCTTCGTTGAGCTTCATGGATCGCCTTTTTCTTATTTTCTAATGTGATATTGAACTGTTCTCTATTGGCTATGTACTGTGCCGCTTCAAGATTACTCCTGAGCTTTTTAATTTGTTGCTGAAATCTATCAGGTACATTTTGATCGAACAAATGGATATGGTTTGTTGTGGTGTTATGTTCTGCTCCCAAAAACCAGGTTTCTTCCGGAATATAAATGCCATATTGTTCAGCAAGCAGCTTTCTGACTTCCGGATCATTGCAAATATCGGCAAGCAATCG
>DATFMK010000997.1:0-2326 GCA_035267005.1 Balneolales bacterium | reverse complement strand
CATCATATGCTTTTCCTTCGATTTCGGCCAGGATGGCAAAGGTGTTGTCGATGGCGAAGGTGGGAGGGGATTGATTTCCAGAAAATAGGGATTACCGGCTTTATCCATTTTGTAATCGATTCGCGCATAATCTTTTACATTCATGATCTCACATATTTGAAGCGACCATTTTTTAAGCTGCTCTTCCAGCTTCAGAGGCAGATGGTGGCTGATTTCATAAGCTTCATCTGACTCATTTTTGATAGTATGTAAACCAACTTTAGTGTTTTTATGTAACGCACGTTGTAACACGGGCAATGATTTTAGTGGATATCCCACTGTGGCGCTGGTATATTCATTGCCCGGTAAAAATATCTCCACAAGAACATCCTGCCGGTAGATTTTTTTGAGCTCACTGACTCTCTTTTTCAAATCATGATTATTGTGAATTACGTTTTGAGGTCCGATGCCTTTAGCCGTTCCTTCATACCGGGGTTTAACGAATACGGGAAAAATATCTTCCCATAGATGAAAATCATCGCTCAAAGGCTGAACTTGCCATTTGGGAGTAGGGATATTAATAGAACTGCAGAGCATTTTGGTCATAACTTTATCGAGCGAAATACTGAGGGTAGAAGCATCACTTCCGAGGCAGGGAATAGGATACATTTCACACAACACGGGTCCCCAGGCTTCTCGATTCCGGGTACCATATCCTTCGGCAATATTCCAGATCAGATCTATATCCTGTTTCTGTTTCAGTAATTCTTTAGGTGCGCCAATACGTATCGCTTCATGTCCCAGATAATGAATCGCATCTTCCATAGCCTGAATGGTCGATTCTGGTTCGAATTCCGCAAAACAGTCTTCGGGTCCGGTGATTTCTGGATAATCTTCGGGACGGTCGTAAAGGATTCCTATTTTTAGAGGGTAATTTGGCATGTACTAAGTAAAGAAATTTTAAAACCTGAAAGATAGGGAATGTATAAGTAAAAATGCAGATTCCGGAATAATCAGCTTGATAATTTAACCACAGAGCGAACACGGAGATTTTACACGGGGTAACACAGAGTTGCTGTCGTCGGTGGTTAGTTGTCCGTCGTCCTTATCATGGTTTTTAAGCGAACACCCATTATATTAGACCTATGACGACTACCAACGCTAAATATATCGCGGACCGGATACGGCTTTTAATTGCGACCAAGCAATTTCAGGTCAATGAGCTGTTGCCATCAACACGGACATTGGGTAAGCAGTTGAAGGTCAGTTTTCATACGGTTCATAAAGCCTATAAAATATTGGAGAGTGAAGGCATCTTAAGAGGCGAGCCCGGTCGGGGCTTTGTGGTTGCACGACAGTCGACTACAAAGGATAAAACCGAACGTCTGGAATTCGCTGCTGACCGGATGCGTACACTTCTTGAAGAACTGATCGGATATGGTTTGAGTGAAGATGAGGTCGAGGAGGTATTCGAAGAGCAACTTGGCTTTTTGGAATGGCCGGAGCGTTTGCAATCGTGTGCGAGTCTTGGTGCCACACAAGAACATGCCGATATGTTATCTAAAGCGATACAGACGCAGGTTGGTGTTAAAAGTTCGACATTAACCATACATCAGGTGGATAAATTTGTGAATTACGATGCCTTGTTTGTTCCTATTCCTTACTATCAAAACATAAAGGAGCAGACGAGCAGCAACATCCTGATGCTTCCCATTCTTTACACATTCAATACCGATCTGTTGATTGATATCGTAGAGCGCGCCGGTATGGAAACATTGGGACTGGTCACTGATCAGGAAGAGTCGATCCCTATTTTAATTGATGAATTAAAGCTGGGACTCAAATTCAGCGGTTCGATCATCGCCGGATCTATCTATGGCAAATCACTTCCATTATTTGTACGCGATGTCGATCTCATCCTGTATACACCCGGATGTGCGTTACTCGTGGAAAAATTACTCCCGGAAAAACGACGATTGAAGCTGTTTTATCATATCGCCGAAGACAGTAGCAATATTATAAGAGCAGAACTTTGGGATCAGTAGTTTGGGGAATTAAGTTAACGTGAGGTTTGGATAAGAATCGCAGGGTTGTAATAATTACATCTAGAATACGACCTGAGAAAATATGTCCTATCTTGACCACGGACGACTGACCATCGAGGCTGGAAAAAAAATAATACTACTACCGACAAGGCACCTTAATCTTTTAATTATTTTAGAATTTTGTTGAAGAGCCTCTCTCCCTGTCGCGGATTTATCCGTGAAAGGGAGAACTTGTCCCGCATACTTTCGGGAGAATGAGAGTGGGTAAGCAAAGCGAAATTGCGCGAAGCACCTAAATTATT
>DATFMK010000996.1:0-3852 GCA_035267005.1 Balneolales bacterium | reverse complement strand
TTCTTCTTTTGTTTTTGGAAAACCAATCCTGTTTTGTGTTATCTGATCACCAACCTGAGCAATTTCTTTTGCTTTAGCTTGATCACCAGCCATATAATATATGCGTTGTAGAACGAATAATCGACTCGCAGCAAAGTACACATTACGAATGTAATCTTCTCGATTTTTTGCCAAATTATTTGCAGCTGTGTCATATTTTCGGCTTTTATCAACATCAGCATTCATTCTTGCCTGACGACTTTGGGTTTTTAAATCCGAAATTCGATTTTCCAGCCTATTTAATTGGTTCATATAATATTGAAGATCTTCTTTCAAATCATGGTATGTTGCCTGACCAAGTCGCACCGCATCGGTTGTATCACCAACTCTTGCATATTTAAAAGCATACCGAATTTGAGAACTCGGATCTCCTTTTACTGTTGAAAACGGGACATGCTGTTCGCCCCATTTCAACCAATAGCGGGCGCTGTCAGATTTATTTTCCGATTGAAAAGTCATTGCTTCACTTGAAATCAACTCGCGATAATTATCTACCATTCTACGGATATTTTCGTCCAGATACGTTTTTGGATCATTGATACCACGAAAACGGAATGATCTGAGTCGCTTAGCATGTATTTTAGTGTCGATATAAGGTGAATGACTTGAATTTTTCTTAGGTACCACGCGATAAGCCTGACCTTCCAACCTAAAATAGGATTGTAAATTCAATTGACCGGCATGAGCTACTGTCACGGCAAAATAAACGGGACGAGCCCACCTGTTTGTCTTTAGGATATTAAGAATTAAATCGTCCTGTATGCGAGTATAATATAATTTATTCCCATTTTGATCTTGTCCCAGGAAATTTCCCTGATAATGCCAGGTGACTGTGCTATCGAGTGAATCCACAGGAATACTGTATTTCATTTTTGACGTACGAAGTACATATGAAGTATCTTTTGATATCCCAAAATGACCTTGTAAGGCATATTGCTCTGTATTATTGGAATCTTCAAATCGATTTTCCAGATAATTTTTATCAACCGGAATCGTAATATCGTGCGGAGTATAGAAATCGGACGGATCATTAAATTGAAACTTATCATCAAGATGATCGATTTGATTATTGGTAAGTGAAATGGGCAAAGGCGGAGATTCATGTGACCATTGATTTTTAAGCTGTTTGATATACCATTTCGTATTCAGCAAACTCAGACAGACGACTCGAACATCCGTTCGAACATGTTCCACTTCCTGAAGATACCATAATGGAAAGGTATCATTATCTCCATTAGTAAATAAAATGGCATAAGGAGCAGTGGAATTAAGCAGATTATATGCATAATCCGGTGCTACGTATCGATTACTACGATCATGATCGTGATAATTTTGCCTCAGCATATTCAGTGGCACTGCAAGAAACATAATACCAGCCAGGCCATAAGCCACCCACTTATTTTCTTTAAGCATATCCTTGGCGAGTTCAATCAGTCCGGTGGCTCCCAATCCTATCCAAATAGAAAAAGCAAAAAACGAGCCCACATAAGCATAATCCCGCTCACGAGGTTGAAAAGGATATTGATTCAGAAATATAATAATCGCAAAACCCGTCATAATAAATAACGCCAAAACACTCAGAGCCCGCTTCCAATCTTTTTGGAAATGAAACACCATGCCGATGATTCCAAGTAGAAAGGGCAGGAAATAATATACGTTATGAGCCGGGTTATCCTTATACCGGCTGCTGGATGAAAAACCGGTCGCAACTCCTGTATCCTGTATATCACTCTGTCGCCCAATGAATTGCCAGGCAAAATAGCGCAGATACATATGACCAACTTGATAATCCCAAAAATAATCCCAATCACTATTGTACTGAGCGTATTTTTGTAAATGATTAGAATCACTTGAATAGCGTCGGGGGAATAAAACTTTCTTAGTACGGTCGATGCGACCCGTGCTGTTATTGTAGTCATGCCCCATAAAAAGAGGCGTCTGACCATATTGATCCCGATTAATATAACTTACAAACGCATGTACCGTTTCCGGATCATTTTCGTCGATAGGCGGGTCCTGCTGTGATCGTATCAATACCAGGGCGTAACTTGAAAAACCAATGAAAATCATGGCATAGCAAAGAAATGCGATATTTGCGATACGCATTTTTTTCTTATGCGTGTAATAAACAGCCCAAATGATCAACGCAAGAAATACAATCAGAAAATAACTGGGTTTGATGAGTCCGAGAGTAGCAGATTGCAGATCTCCGGCCCAACTCGGAATATCGGCAACGGTTATGGGATAGATCACCAGAAAACTGCCACTTGCGATAAGTGCTGCGACCAGGAAGGTGGTTATTTTAAAATCATATTTTTTGAAATAGATAATAAGTACGACAAAAAAGATGGCCAGCAAGTTTAGTAAATGAACTCCAACCGCGAGACCAAACATATAGGCGATTAAAACCAGCCAGCGTTCATTATTTGGTTCTTCATGGTGCTCCGCCCATTTGAGTACAAGCCAGACAACCATAGCTGTAAAAAGCATGGATGTTGCATAAACTTCGGCTTCCACAGCGTTAAACCAGAAGGAATCAGTGACAGCAAATGTCAGAGCTCCAATCACACCGCCCGCGTATAATCCTATTTTATCTACTAAACGATAGGTGTCCGGTTTCCCTTTCCATTCAACAACCAGACGAATGATGATCAGATATAATAACATGATGGTCAGGGCAGAAGCCAAACCGCTGATCAGGTTAATGCTATAAGCAACTTTAGAAGCAGGCATAAACATTGAGAACAGGCGTCCTAACAATAAAAATAACGGAGATCCGGGAGGATGCGTAACTTCGAGTCCGTGGGCTACAGCAATGAATTCCCCGGGATCCCAAAAGCTGGCGGTGGGCGATAACGTCGATAGATAAATGATAAAAGCGTAAATGAAAACTAAACCCGCAATTAACCGGTTTAACGTCTTATGATCTGTACTCATCTCCATGGAATTACTTGTATAATTTGGGCTATTCTTCTTAGAAGCCTTTGCAATACCGGCATTTTGCCCAATATCTGTGTTATCGTGATTTTAAAATCCTTATAGCCTTGATCCTGACCAAAAATCCTGATATCGCATAGCCTTCTCTTAATGAATTTTATATAATTGTTTGAATAAACTTATGATAGGGACAGTTGTATAACTTTGCAATAATCCTTGTCTTATAAACAGCGAATAATTAAACATAAAATTATTCTCAATTTGTTATTACTTAAGGAATTTACTTAATTATTCCTGTTTCTTCCCCTCAGAGTATCTCTAATATAACGTGAATTCTACATAAGGAATTTATAGAACAAGAGTTTCAAATAAATGAATAACGATGGACGATCGACCCCCGAAAAAAACATCGGGGCAGGCGCAGCCGGTAGCTGCCCGGATACTTTGATCTCTGATCGTAAATTAATATAAAGTCTGATAAAACAGTATTTAATGGTATAAAATTAGTTCATTGTATCAAAACGGCCACCGTCCACTGGCTAAAATTTTAAATGATTTCTTATATCGAACTCAAGTTAATATATATACCATCATGGTAAAAAAATACTAACTATTATGATAATAATACTATCATTCTAAAATTTTATTTATTAGATATTAATTGAAAAATTTATTTTGATATGTATTATAGGTTGTGTAATCAGTAGATTCGGACGGTGTATTGTGGCGGTTATCTATTACTATCTTATTAATTTATAATAAATAGAACCATTTTATTATGAGTCAAAAAAACCAAAATCAGGAAAGTTTTTCGACGAGATGGGGCCTTATTGTCAGTGTGTTGGGTATCGCTATTGGGACGGGTAATATTTGGCG
>DATFMK010000995.1:0-4597 GCA_035267005.1 Balneolales bacterium | reverse complement strand
CGCTGTTTTTATCCATGGTAAAATGTCCTTCCCCATCATTTAAAAACAAAATAGTTCCATGACTATAGGTTGAGACTAAAAGGTCTAAATCGCCGTCACCATCTACATCTGCAAAAACGGCACCGGTACATTTATCACCATTTAACGCTACTCCGGCGGATTGTGTAATATCCCGAAATTTCCAGTTTCCCAAATTTTGATATAACGCATTAGGTCCGTCCAATTGAGTAAAGTACAAATCAATCAATCCATCACCATTCACATCTCCAGCCGCTACACCAGAACCATCAAGCAAAAGTCTGTTTTTTGTAATTTCATTTTTCGATAAATGGTTTTCAAATGTAATCCCTGTTTGCTTGGGACTTAATAATTTAAACCCTGTTTTGCCGTTTTTCAGAGGTGCCAATTGCGCCCATTTGTACCCCGTAGCCTGATGCCAAACTCGTTTTATCTGAATTTTTTTTACCTTTTTGGAGCAGCTTACTATCAAACCGAGTAAAAGTAATATCCCTGCCAGATTTTTTATCTTCTTTATCATATCACATCAAACATTGATTCCTGTTATTCATTTTACTTTTACCGGTTATTCATTTTTACCATTAACAATCCATCTTAACCCGGATTAATCACCAAGAAATTTAGTCGTGATCAAGGCGCTCCGAAAGCTTTCAGAGCAACGCAGAGCGCGACCAAATTTCGCAGTTTTTTTTGCATGCTCAAAATCAAGGATCGGTTTATCTTTTATAAGTTACTTAATTTACAATAAGTTATGTATTACTTCTTATTGGTTACGCGAATAATTCGGGTAAAAAAAACATTATACTTTGTCTGTATAAATATATACAACCGAAATTGATTATCACTATAGATTTCAAAATTATTGGCTTTTGGATAATTATTTTCATGTGTAATAAAACCCCATAACCAACTTTAACGTATGATGGTTATGGGGTAAGGATTGTACGATTGCTCGATTTAGCTTATCTAAATCAAGAATTTAGTTAGACTCAGGCCATACTCGATACATGGCCACCCCATGAGAAGGAACATAACCTCGGATCAGTTCATCCGTTCTTTTATACTTATGGCTCCACAAATTTTTCATTTTATAATAAGTGGCTTTTTTCAAACCAGCTTGTTCGGCTGTTATCGTCATAAAAGCGCGTTTGGGACCTCTGTTTAGCAATAATACCGTTTCACTGCCATCCTGCATAGGCTTAACCCAGACTTCCTGATTACCATTATCCAGCGCCTTATGTCCTTCAATTCCGGCCGGATCCTGATCGACGGCAATCACATCTTTATTTTCCAGGATCGCTTTGGTTTGATCACTCATATGACGTAAATCGGTTCCGGCAATCAGCGGAGCCGCTAAAATAGCCCAAATACTAAAATGTGCTTTATATTCCGTCTTCGTCATGCCACCATTGCCAACTTCCAGCATATCCGGATCATTCCAATGACCGGGTCCGGCATATTTATAAAGACCGACCTGCTGATCCAGTTTCTGCATAACACTGTTCCAGTTATCTTGAATATCTGAAGTCGTTCGCCACATATTGGCAATTTTAGGAGCCCATTGCCACGGTCTTTTATTCACGGGAACTCTCATATTCACACTTGGAGTGTGTATGCTTAATACGATTGGCCTTTTAGTGGCTAACAAATATTTTTCCATGCGAACGTACCTATCCATATAATTGGTACGATAACGGTTTTTGAAACAATCGTCGAATTTCAAATAATCAACTCCCCAGTTGGCGAACGTTTCGGCATCCTCTTTTTCATGATGTAAACTTCCCGGATAACCGGCGCAGGTCTTTATACCGGGAGATTCGTAAATACCAAATTTCAAACCTTTACTGTGGATATAATCGGCCAGAGCTTTGATACCATCTGGAAATCTTTTCGGATTTCCTATTATTCGCCCTTTCTTATTCCGATGCATACCTAACCAGGCATCATCAATGATCAGGTATTTATATCCCGCTGCTTCCATACCGTCATTGACCATAGCATTAGCTACTTCCTTAATTTGTCGCTCATTAATGTGGGTATGAAACGCATTCCAACTATTCCATCCCATCGGTGGTGTCTTGGCAAGTCCGTTTTGCAAATTGGGGATGCTATCTGGACTAAATGAAGTTGAATGAGCTTTTATAAGATCCACTTTTTTTGATGATATTTTCTTCATGCCCACCAAAAAGCAGACTATAAACATGGAAACAGACAACAGCAATAATTTCTTAATTTTTAAAAATAATGAATACATAAATCCGTCAAATTATTGATACATTTTAAGGTAAATACGAAAGCCTGATTTTGGGTTGAGTATCTGAAGTTTTTATTCTCAAAACAGATCCTAAGGGAGTGTAATTATTGAAAAAACCACAATTTTGAAGGTAATACTCATTGTTTTTAGTTCCCCCTTTATAATCCATTCGGTAGTGTTTTCGGGCGGTATTATCTCCAGTAAATTTCGCCTTGGTTAATTGAATCCAGTTCCCATCAATAGTCCGGATCCAGGCATTTTTAAAATATCCCCTTCTTGTTTTATCGCCCTGCTTTGGGATAAAATTTTCTAAAAAGGAATATAAACCGGTCAAATATTGATCAGTATCTGGTCTTTTAAAACTTGCAATCAATAGCCATTTTGATTTTTCAGGTGCATAAAACCATGCTGTAAAAGTAGTAGCATTTTCCTGTTTATCAGGTTTTGCTTTTAGAAGGAATTTATATGTTTTTCCGGCTTTCCAGGGATATTTCAGATAACTTTGTCCACCGGAGCCTTCATCTCCGAATTTACCGGCATGTACATTTTTTCCTTTTCTGATCAATTTAATTCTGAGACTATCA
Organism: Balneolales bacterium; assembly: GCA_035267005.1. Taxonomy (GTDB): domain Bacteria; phylum Bacteroidota; class Rhodothermia; order Balneolales; family DATFMH01; genus DATFMH01. The sequence continues at coordinate 1,741 of DATFMK010000995.1, read as the reverse complement.
GGTATTTTGGTTGGATTATTGGTTTTGTATGGACTCCAAACGGAGAACAAAATATGTCTCCTGGTCGGAGAATTAACCTGCATACCGAAGTATCCAAATTTAAAGCCATCTGCCATAAAATAAGATCCCAAAACATCACTACCCTTGGGTACTCTTATTTCATCTAAAAACCATTCAATTTTTTTATTATCAGGAATAATATAATCCAGGTGAACGGAAGGACCGCGTCTTCCCCAATAAAAGAAATGACCTTTATTATTTTTGACAAAATAGGTATGATCATCGACAACGCTTCCTGATAATTTAATACTTCTAATATCAGCAAATATATTGGAGGTTTTTGACAGTGCTTTAAAAGTTATCGCCACATATCCTGTATCATGTATATCCCATTCGCCCAAATACTTATCCTGAAAGGTATGATTTGATGCATTTATTCTTCTCACCCTGTTTAGCAGACTAATTTGAATATTACTTTGCCCTTTAGGCACTCTTAAATTCCCCCACAATTTAATTTTGCCTTTTTTATCTATTCTCACATAGGTCGTAAATGAAATATTTTTATCCGACCAATCCGATATTCCTTCATTTGTAATCTTGCCGCCTTCATTATTTTTAGATGAGATCCATGTATTTCCACCAAGAGGAATTACAACGGTTTTATTTGATTTAACACCACGGTTATCGGAAGTATGCCCTTTCACCCTTTGGCAACCTAACAGGGCTGATAATACAAGAAGTAGATATATGAACCTCATGATGTTATTTAATAAAAAATTACAGTATAGAAATAATACGAAGTTAAATTTCCCTCATTTATAAACAAGTAGAATTGTAGGATAAATTCCTTGATAAATTAACCAACTTTTAAAACGAACCTATATATGAAATAAGGGTCACTACGAGGGAATGTGTAGTGACCCTTATCGTGTGAGGTACATCAGATTAATAACCAGGATTCTGTTTTAGATCTGTTTTCTGCATAGTTTTCAAAGGTAACGGAAATCTATACATCTTTTTCTTAAACGTTAGCGATACAACCTGTTTATATTTATAACTGAACGTACCATTAGAGTTTTTCGTGATTACTACACCATTTAACGATCCATTTAGTTTTGTCATTGCCAATTTCCAACGCAATAAGTCAAAGTAATGATGCCCTTCAAAACACAGGTCCAGTCGCCTTTCGTTACGAATGGCTGCCAATAAGTCTGAACCGGTAAGCGTACTTGGTAAATCGGGCAAATTCAAACTCGGCCGCTCTCGTAGTTTGTTAACATATTGCCGGGCGACCGATTCATTACCTAAATGATACTCCGCTTCAGCATAATTCAGATACATTTCCGGTAAACGTATGAGTGGGTATTCCGTAGTCGAAAATGTTCCGGAACTGAGCGAGATACTTTGATCAAAAAACTTCATTGTAGCGTATCCGGTCAGTGAGGCATTCCAGGCATCGATTCCCTGGGGGCTATCTTTTCCACCCTGATAAAATTCTGTTTTTCTTCCATAAAACATTTCGTTGTTATGGAGGATATCAGCATAGAAACGAGGCCCTCGGTTTTGATATGGATGACTTGGATCATAACCGGAAGTTGGATCGGTTATTGATTTGCCATTTTTCATCGGAAATGCATTGACCAAATTTTGAGAAGGTGAATGTGTTGTCCATCCATGATATCCATTGGGTGCTTCAATTGTTTGCATGTGAATTCCAATATTATTGTAATTAGGATCGGAA
>DATFMK010000994.1:0-4205 GCA_035267005.1 Balneolales bacterium | reverse complement strand
ATTCTTGATGAAGCAATAAAACGGATCATGAAATAGATCCGTAGGGACACGATTAATCGCGTCCCTACTTCTCATTAATTCGAAATCACCTTATTTTACATAAATAATTGAAACATCGTTAAGCAGTTTTTTACCTACATGTCAGAAACGCGATTATTAATCAACCGGAAAGAAATCAAATCAAAACCGGAATGGACGAATTGGAAGTGGCAATTGCGTCATCAGATCAAATCATTGGAAGAGTTAGAGCAATGGATCAATGTTACGGATGATGAACGACAGGCGATTGAAGCCACGAAGGGATTCTTCCGCTGGCGCATTACTCCATATTATGCATCCCTGATGGATCCTGATGATCCGAATTGTCCTGTTCGCCGGCAGGTTGTTCCCACGATGGCGGAGATGGAAGATGACATCGATATCATGGCTCTGGATCCTCTGGAAGAACTCGCTCATAGTCCGGTTAAGAATCTTATTCATAATTACCGGGATCGCGTTGCTTTCTGTGTTTCATCGATATGTGCCGTTTACTGCCGGTATTGTCTGCGCAAGCGGATGGTCGGCGAAGGGGAAAATATGATGAATAAAGCGGAACTGCAGGAAGGCATCGACTACATCGCTGCACATGAAGAAATAAGGGATGTTTTATTAACAGGCGGTGATCCACTGACCTTGAGCGATGCCAACCTGGAATGGATTATCAGCCGCCTGCGGGCCATTCCACATGTGGAGATCATTCGTCTGGGTTCGCGTTTTCCGGTCCTCAATCCCTTCCGTATAACTGATGAACTTTGCCGGATTATATCGGATTATCATCCGGTCTGGTTTAACACGCATTATAATCATGTAAAAGAAATCACGCCGGAAGCCGCCAAAGCTGCGGATAAATTGACCCGTGCCGGCGCTCCCGTGGGAAATCAAACGGTATTACTCAAAGGGATTAATGATGATGCAAAAACACTTATTACTTTGAATAACGAACTCGTCAAAATTCGCATTCGTCCTTATTATTTATATCAGGCACAATTGCTTGGCGGCACCCGCCATTTTCGAACCAGCATAGAAAAGGGAATGGAGATCATGAATCAACTCAGGGGGAGAACATCCGGCTTTGCCATTCCGACTTATGTGTTGGACACGCCGTATGGTAAAGTACCGCTCACACCAAATGGTTTTGTACAAAGAGATGGGAATTATGTGGAAGTAAAAGCGTATGGCGGGCAAACGTGGCGAGAATACAATCCGGATAGGGATTGAGTTGGTTTAGTGTTTAGGTGTTTGAGTGTTGGAGTTTTTTGCAATCATTTATAAGTAGTCATCTTTCGGTTTTTTTATTGGGGGACTATTTCCCGACGTCATCCCGGACACCGCAGACTGTGTCATAATTATATATCATATTTGGATGACTTAAATAATTTAGGTGCTTCGCGCAATATCGCTCATCTTACCCAATCTCAATCTCTCCCAGGAAAGAGGCTCTTTAATAACACTCAACAATACTTAAAAAAATAAGGTAACCAGTCGCTTACTTTTTATTATGACACAGTCTGATCGATCCGGGATCTGGTTCTTTTCAAAAAACAGTGATTCTGTATAATCCATCACAATACACGTTCCCAGTTAATCTCTTCTAAGCTTCCTGTAGCGCTTTCTCTGCCTTTTTACGACGTAAAAGGACGTAACTAAAAATACTTCCCGCTAATCCAATTATTCCGCCGATATAAAAGGCATCGGTGACTTTCAGCCAGTCTGCAATCAGACCGAAGATGATAGGACCAAGTACTTGTCCGGCACTTAATGAGGTGGTGAAGGCGCCGGTGACCGCTCCCATTCCATGTATGCGCCCCCGCTCGGTACGAATGGCAACAGCGGAAGCACGTCCGATGGCACTGAATAAACCCATCATCAGTGTTATAAGAATAAGCATGTAAAAGTTTTTGGTTAAAGGGACCAGAAACATCATCACCGGACTCAAAATGCTGCCGAAAAGTATAATTTCTTTTCGATATTGAATATACCGGTCGCTTAGTAATCCGGCGGGATACTGAACGAGTGCTCCCGCAATCATATAAAATGATAAGATAACTCCGACCTGGGTTTTGGTTAAGGACATACTCATGATCGCCAGAACAGGGAAAAAGGTGTTAAATCCCCAGCGATAAAATCCACGGGAACTCATGAGCGTCATAATTCCCTGCATTTGGGGATCGTGGGCCACTTTCCCCAGGACTTTCCAGACAGGCTGTGCTTTTTTTGTCTTTTTTGAATGGGCCTCAGGACTCTCGGGAACAAGGAAAAATACGAGAATCAGGGCGATAGCAGTCAATACCGCCATAACATAAAAAGGCATAACGATGCTAAAACGGTCGGATAAAAATCCACCCAGGGCGGGTCCGATAGCCTGGCCTCCGAAAAAAGACATAAAAAACAGGTTCATGTACTTGCCTTCTTTGCCTTCCGGAGTGATATCGCCGATATAGGACTGAGCAATGGGAGTGACCAAGACCGAAGCAAATCCCTGAAAGGTTCTGATGAGCATTAACCAGCCCGGAGTACTCGCCCAGGCATAAGCGATTGACAGGATGATGAAAAAGAATAAGCCTGCCATGATGATCTTCCGGCGTCCTTTACTATCGGAATACTGACCGATGATTGGTGCAAATAGTCCACGTGACAAAGCAAATCCCGAGAAAATGACTCCCAAAGTTAATCCTGTGGCACCCATGCTGTGAGCGTAAATCGGTAAGATCGGTTCTATAATACCGATACCCAACATAGCCGCAGCTGTGGCTACGAATAAACTAATAAATGTTGCCTTAAATGATGATTTCATGATTTAGATATATAAATATCAAGCGACTTGAAGGTTCATTGTCGAAATAATTTCTAATCAAGACAGATGAGCATATTTTTTACTTTTATGAACCTACTTCGCACCTTTCTCCTTTTTATTATAATACTGTAACTCGTAAAAGGTGTCCTTTTTATTCTTCTTCGGCCTCCGCCAATTTATTTAAAATAATTATGGCCTCCTCAAGTGTCTTCTTTTCTTCCTTTGACAAAGTATTTGTGATGGCATGTGTCAACCATTCATCCCGTTCGTAACGAGTTTGTTCCACCATTTTTTCTCCCTGAGAAGTGAGAGAAACATTGATTTTTCTTCCATCTTCCTTGGAAGGTGATTTTTTAATCAGATCCCGGTTTCCCAGTTTTTTCAATATCTGAGATATACTTTGTGGCTTCACCTTGGTCAATTCAGCCAATTCAGATGGCAGTAAGGGCCCCTTTTTGTACAACAAACCAACGACCCTGACTTCAGTCATGGAATAGGTATCGACCGAGTACATCTGTTTCCGTAAACGTTTGTGCAGTGCCGAAACCGACACTCTCAGTGCGGAGGATAGCTCTTTAATATTCATTACCAAGTTTATTTAATAAGTTTACTTTATAAGATATAACTTAATTTAAATAGAAAACAAAATTCGAGTCAAAATTTAAACCATTTCCCAAATGTTAGTTATTAGCCCAAAAACGACCAGCCACCAACAACCAACCCCTCAACAAATAACACCTTTTACATAAACACGATGGCATTTATCTTGATAGATATATCATTAATAACCTAATAGAGACCAAATGAAAACAGCACTTATCACGGGAGCTTCATCAGGAATCGGATTGGAATTAGCCCGGTTGTTTGCAAAAAGCCATTATAACCTGATGCTTGTGGCCCGGCGGGAAGAGAAATTGAAGGAAATCGGACAGGAATTGGAAAATGATTACGGTATAACCGTCAATCCGATTCAAATGGATTTGATTGAAACTGATGCGCCTTCGCGCCTTTACGATAGAATAAAAGAACAAAACGCGAAAATCGAAGTACTGATCAATAATGCTGGTTTTGGGTATCATGGGGCTTTTAAAAACACGGATTGGGAGACCGAAAGAGCTATGATTCAGTTGAATATTACGACGCTCACTGATCTGACTAAACGGTTTCTCAAGGATATGTTAGAGAGAAACCATGGAAAGATACTAAACGTCTCTTCCACCGCCGCATTTTTCGCCGGTCCCAATATGTCCGTTTATTATGCGACCAAGGCGTATGTGCAGTCTTTTACCGAAGCCATCGCTTTTGAGCTTAGAAAGACAGGAGTCACTGTCTCCGCTTTATGCCCTGGTCCCACCAATACGGAGTTTCAGGA
>DATFMK010000993.1:0-2820 GCA_035267005.1 Balneolales bacterium | reverse complement strand
CTCCATAAATGCGTATCTTCCGCTCAGGGACCTATTTGTGTGCTGTCAGTAAACTAATAATCATTAATAACGGTCAAGCTATTTTAGGGATGGACAGAAAAAGACCACGGACGACAGGCGACTGACAACCAACGCAAAAATCGCCATCCCGGACACGGATCCGGGATCTCATGAATTGGGACTATAAGCCTAATATTCGACAGATAACTGTCATCCCGACGAACCGGAGGGATCTGCAACGGGCAAGGACGTTCATGGGTATCGAAAGGGTATAAGGTTTCCGGACGTTGATAGATTCCTCGACAAGCTTCGGAATGACAGGGTTGGGAGGCTATGTTTGATATTCGAACCCAAAACCTGCTGGAAGCCTGTCATCCCGACCCGACAGAGGGATCTGCAATGGCCAAAGGCGTTCATGGGTATCGAAAAGGTATGAGATTTCCAGACGTTGATAGATTCCTCGACAAGCTTCGGAATGACAGGGTTGGGAGGTTATGTTTGTTATTCGAACCAAAAACCTGCAAGAAGCCTGTCATCCCGACCCGACGGAGGGATCTGCAACGGCCAAAGACGTTCATGGGTATCGAAATGGTATAAGGTTTCCGGACGTTGTTAGATTCCTCGACAAACTCGAAATGACAAATGGGACGGTTTTTGCCTTTGAGAGTTGCCAAGCGAATATTAAACCCCTTCGGGGTTTGGGATTACTTAATCCCTTATCACCGGGTTTGTACCCGGTGATATTCATAGTTGAAGCCATTCGGGTTTCTGAATGACTATGCGTTCGAGGTTGGTGGCATAAGCTATTAGCTGTCACCATAATCATCTGCGTCAATCCTCTGATCCGTGAGAATCCGCGATTCAGACAAAAAAGCAAACAGAATAAGACAATCGGTAGTTTTAGCTATTAGCTGTAAGCTTAATTAACAAATGAACCCAATGGGTTCATTTTCAAATTCCTTCCCTGGCGAAGGTGTAGCCTGTCCCGAGGAATTTCGGAAGTTAGGGTACGTGATCATCGGCAAGTATGCTATTTTGGGTTACCTTGATGACAATTAGATGACGGGGAATTACCAATCCAGAAAGCCTTTGTGAGCGTAATAACAGTCAGAATGTTTGAATAACACATTTCACTTGCATCTTATATCAAGCCAAGCGCTTATTCCCTAATTTCCCATTTTACTGACCTTCCGGGCTTCCTGATATCGGCCGGCTTTATCCAATGCTTCAATCAAATGTTGTTGTAATATTTTATTATCAGAATGGGTTCTGAATTGAAGCAGCCAATGATCACACAGATCTTTTAAATCATGTTTTTGTTCATATAAATCGATTAGTTTATCATAGGAGTCAGCATCATTAGGGTTCAGTGATATCATTTTCTGATAGACCGTAATAGCCTTATTAATTTTTCCATGATGCTCATAGTATGAGCCCAGCATCTTTTGAGCCTCGGTTAATTGAGGAGCCCAATGAACAGACTGTTTCAGTAATTTTAACCCCGTCTCTTTCTTTTCATGACTCATATAATATTTAGCAATCATCATGTACAGACGACCACTTCCCCGGTAGGAATTAAGCAAATTTTTAAGAAGCGGATCAATTTGTTTTTCGGGAAAATGATCGGTTAAAAATGTAAAAGACTCTTTAGCTACGGTATCAACATGTTGTAAAGTCTTTTTTTGCTTAGACATAGATGACACACCTGACATTTGAATATTCCCATGCATTTGTGCCTCAACCCGGCTCTGCACTTTTTGTAATTGCTTAAATGCCATACTTAAAGCATATCGTGATTGATCAAATGAAGTTGCACGATCGTTGGGAAAGGATAATACAGCAATCCGGTATGGAACAAACGGATCCTCTGTCTCCCTGTTCATGGCCCTATGATAATGAACAAGCGCACTGTCAGGTTTTTGTAAAGCTTCAAAAACTTTACCCAATTCAGATTCGACTACAGCATCATCCTGAATTCGTTTTAGCCGGTTGTAAGAACTAAGCGCATTGTCCCATTTCTTTAAGTTTATTTCCAGATCACCCTTTGTTTTCAGAATGTCACGATTATCGGGATAGTCTTTCATCAACTTATTGGCAAGTTGATACGCTGTACTATCATTACTATCTCTGAGAAAACTCCGTATCTTCTTCAGTCGGTATTTCACAGTATCGTGAGTCATGGTTAACAAAGTATCATAATATTGACGCTCCGTATCACTGCTGTCCATACGGGCATAGATATTTGCTAACTTGTCAAGAACTTTTGGATCATCCGGGAAATGCTTCCTCATTTTTCTAAGGACTTTAATCTGCCCCCGTGATGAATGATATTGCTTGTTAATGGAAAGTAACGAGTTATAGATCTCTTTTTTATTCGGATATTCTTTCAACAAGTGATTATAAAGTTTATTGGATTCTTTCGATTTACCATTTGCCGCCAATAATTCCGCATATGATAGTGCATTACTTAAATCAGAAGGATCAGCCTCATATAATTTATTATAAATGGGCAGCAGTTCTGAATATTTATGTTCATGATACAGTCCTACAGCTTTTAATCGTATCAAATCAAGACTATCCGGGAAATGTTTTAAAAGGGAGTCACCAACCGATACCGTTTTACTCCAATTTTTCTCTTTGATATACGTAAGCATCAAGTTCCTTGCGACGTTCAATGAATCAGGTTCATAACGAGCCGCTTTTTTGAGATAATGACGGGAATCCTTCCAATTATGGAGATCCGCGGAATGTTTGAATAACATCAGATTCAACTGATAAAGCCGTATTTTTAATTCTTTTTTTGTAAAAAGAGATATCTGT
>DATFMK010000992.1:0-5930 GCA_035267005.1 Balneolales bacterium | reverse complement strand
GAGGCATTTGTCCCGTCTTTTTATTGTCTGAATTAGGATTGCTGGGATTAATGGATGATCAGGATTAATACCGACGTCATACCCGACCTGATCGGGTATCTATTAAAGCGTTTTGATAACAATAAGCCACTCTTTTAAAATTAAATTACGCTTGAAAAGAATACAATCAATGTGGATAACGTGAATTTTATTAACAAACAAATAATGTATCATTGCGAGCCCAAAAATTAAGGAAATACTTTTTGCTATGGTGTAATGATTTTTTAAGAAGTTAACCCGGATTATTCAACAAGAAAATTTTTCGTGATCAAGGCGAAGTTAAAAATGCATAAGAAGCGTACATTGGTACGTCGATTAAGCATTTTTAATTTCAACGCAGAGCACGGGAAAATTTCGCAGCTTTTTTAGATTCCTCAAATTTGGGTAATGACTAAATACTTACAAATTATTGTTTTTTCATTATGATATGTATTGATTCTTATGATTTCGTGAATAATTCGGGTTAACCCGGAATTATGGATGCGAAGCAATCTCCTACCGCAGTTAGAGCTGTGAATAAGTTTGTAATTCAAAGTCACGGCTTGTAAATAGTGATGACAATTTGGTTGGATGCTGAATCAAGTTCAGCCTGCCCCGACGTTTTTTTCGGGGCATGACGTCTTGAGACTTTGGAAATGTTACGGGTGTATATGTGCGTTTCTTGCCGGTTCCCTCGTAAAGTGAGCTCATTAATTACGTTTGTTTTATTTATTGTTCGTTTTGGGGTCTATATACTATTTTATTTTCCCGGCCCAACACCTCATTGGTGTCAAAAGGAGCCGATAATTAAGGGAAAAATTCTTATGTCATTTAAAAATTAATTCTTATATCTCGTTACAGGGCTCTGCCCTGTAATGTCAAACGGGACGCTCTGCGTCCCTAAGCGTGATTGGTGGATGGATACGTTTATAGCCGGTTGGCACGCTTGGGATACCCTCTTCAATTCCCCCTAACTTAGGGGGAAAGCTTGCTTTGATGTATTTAAACGTGGAGAGGTGATTTTTCTTGATGAAGTGTTTATCGCGTTTTCCACCCCGTTCCCTCGGAGGGGATCAACGTGAATAGCCCCGTATGAAATGCGGGGTTATGGAACGTTTTTATCAACTAACGATGAGACTTCACGCAACTCCACTTTAACCCGGATTATTCACCAAGAAATTTTGTCGTCATTTAATCATTTTGTTCCTAATTCCAAAATCGTAATATTTAAACATACCATTAATAATCTGCGAAAATCCGTGTCATCCGCGTAATCCGCGTTCTATTTTTTTCTATGCTAATAACACCCGAAGTTCTTACCCAACTCGATACGCTTGAATTAAGAGCCCGGCAAATTGTCGAGGGATTTATAACCGGCCTGCATAAAAGTCCGCATCATGGATTTAGCGTGGAGTTCGCCGAACATCGTCCCTATAATCCGGGGGATGAAATTCGCCATATCGATTGGAAAGCGTACGGTAAATCGGAGCGTTATTATGTGAAACAATACGAAGAAGAGACCAATCTGCGAAGTTATGTGATGCTCGATATCAGTCCGTCGATGCTTTTCAAATATTATGGGAAATGGAATAAGCTTCAATATGCCGTTCATTTTGCGGCGGCGCTCATGTATCTGATGTATAAACAACGCGATGCTTGTGGACTCGTACCCTTCGATCAGGAAATCAAACAGATATATCCGGCGAAATCTTCGTATACACACTTGCAGTTCCTTTTTCATGAGATGGAGCAATATTTAAAATGGGATCCTAAAAAAGTCCAAAAACGTCGAACAGCTTCAGCCGATGTAATGCATGAGCTGGCTGAGCGTCTGCACAAACGAAGCCTGGTAATCATATTAAGCGATTTGTTTGAAAACGTGCAGCAACAGGATGCCCTATTTTCCGCACTTAAACATCTGCGTCATCGAAAACATGAAGTGATTTTGTTTAATCTGCTGGAAAAGAGAACCGAGCGGGAACTGGAATTACCCGATCATAAATTTGTATTCAGTGATCTCGAAACCGGATCTTCAATCGATGTCATGCCGGTTCAGATTCGAAAAGAGTATCGAAAGAAAATGGAAGAATATATTCGCCGTTTCCGCATCCTGAGCAGCGAAGCTCACATCGATTTTGAAGAAATAGATACCGAAGGCGCGTTCGATCTCGCATTACTGGCTTACTTGAATAAACGGAGAAAATTGAGTTAAGACATTAAAGCTATCGGCAGGCAGTTCTAATTATTCATTACTCATTATTAATTACTAATTGTATTCTGTCTGTCGTCCTCAATGTACTTCCATATTTCGCAATATTTTCATAAACAGATTGGGTACGAATCGTTTCAGGTAAACGCCCAAAATTTCTTTTCCCCCGATGAGAGCTTCGTTTTTTCCCTTATTCACAGCCCAAATTATTTTCTTTGCACATTCATCGGGCGTAATGCCGTGTTCCTGTCCCGGTTCCATCACCCCGTGTTTACTACCATCGGCGGTGACGGCATTGATGGAAACGTTGGTTCTGACATACCCCGGACAGATAATCGTGACTTTGATGTTATCCTCGTAAACCTCATTGCGAAGCGAGTCAAAAAATCCCTGCAGAGCATGTTTGGATGCGGAATAACCTGATCGAAGTTGGGTACCGAATTTCCCCATCACACTGCTGATCACGACGATGTGTCCGGATTTACGTTCAATCATGGATGGCAGAACGGATTTGGTAATCGCGACGGTTCCCATAAAATTCACTTTCATGATACGGTCTAACACATCCAATTCCATATTCGCAACGAGAGCGCGCTGACTAATTCCCCCATTATTAATCAAATAATCGATATGACCATAAAATGATAATGCTTGTTTCCCTTTTTCTTCGAGTGTGGAAATTTCAGAAAGATCCAGGGGAAGAACGTGAATATTGTCTTTTTGTTCGGGGAAACGGGCTTTAATTTCTTCCAAAACTTCAGCTCTTCGGGAAGATAAAATGACTTTGGCACCCTGCCGGATGAACTGTTCTGCCAAAGCCTCGCCGATTCCTGAAGAGGCCCCGGTAATCCATACAACTTTGTTGGTAAACGACATATTTGATTATACTGTTAGTGATAAAGAGAATATCAGGTGGATAACGCTATCCGCCCTATAAAAAAGATCAGGCACGAAGAAGTCATTCATTTCGTTATCTGATTTGATAATGTAAAAATAAAAATATTTGATAGATTTACCTTCAGAATAGGTTATTTATTTAGGTGTTTAGAAATTTTAAATTGAAGTAATAAATAAACGTTAGGTAAACGGCATTAGTAAAATTATTTGCAGCATATAATTGTAAAACCGTGAATTTAAAACATACCATACTACTGGTCGAAGACGAAGAAGAACCGGCTGATATGCTCTCGAATTATTTAGAGATGCATGATTTTGAGGTCATTTTGGCCAAAGAGGGGAAAACTGCGTTAAAATTGATCAATGATAAGGCCGAACAGATTGATCTCGCCATTCTAGACATCATGGTTCCTTATGTAGATGGCAAGGAACTTTGTCTATATATTCGGAAACATCCGGTTATGCACGATATCCCGGTGATATTCTTAACGGCAAAAGATCGGGAAAAAGATGAGATTCAAGGACTTGAGCTGGGAGCGGATGATTATATCCCCAAACCTGCCAGTATGAATTTGGTTTTAGCTCATGTGCAATCATTATTACGGAGACAAAAACCGGGTCAGTCGAATTGGATACATTTTGGACATGTTTACATGGATCGTGCGGCCAAAGAAGTGTATGTCGATAAGCAAAAACTGGATTTGACAGCCACAGAATATCAGCTATTAAGCATCTTCTTTGAAAATCCAAACAGAGTTTACAGCCGGCAGGAGATTTTACAGCAGATCTCTGAAGAAGATAAATACGTTTTTGACCGAACGGTCGACGTTCATATCAAAAATTTGCGGTTGAAGTTGAAAGAATCGGGCGATCTGATTAAAACGTACCGGGGGATGGGATACGGACTCAATCGCGATTTGGTACGTGCCTTATGAAAATCCGTGCGAAACTGGCATTGACCTTTACCCTTCTTCTCTTATTCGGAGTGAACGGAGTCAGCAGCTATTCCATCATCTTCATTAAAAATTTTCTGTTGAAAAAAGGAGTCCAGGAAATACGTCGCGATGCCCGTTGGATGGCGCTGACAATCAAGAATCTCGACAGTGATCAGCGTTTTGAATCGAATCTTGCCTATTTGCGAGGAATCACAGATTACAATATCGCGCTTTACGATAAAGATGGGAAAATGCTGACACGTTATCCTAAAAGCAAGAATTTCAATGAATTCATCAATCTGCCCCAAAGGATAACGAGTAAATTAACGAGCAGTGCCGATTCGGCTTATGTGATGAATGAGTCGGATCAGAAACGAATTTATGTCTACGCGCGAATCCCGAAGAGTGAAAATTCAGCACGGTATATTCAATTAAGTGAAAATAAATCCACATTATTAGAGCCGGTGACAACGATCCGATGGATCATTTATACGGGAATTTTCATCAGTATCGGCTTGATTATTATCGTAAGTGTGTTGGTAGCCCGTTCCATGTCGCGACCTATCGTTCAATTAACCGACGCGGCGACTGGAATTGCGGAAGGGGATGTGGACCGCAAGATCAAATTGAAACGTAAGGACGAATTCGGAACGCTGGCGGATTCTCTCAATGAAATGGCCTCCAAATTACGATCGGATAATGAACACTTGAAGAGAATATACGAACAGCAGCGACAGTTTTATGCGGATATTACGCATGAAGTTCGGAATCCGCTTCATACGATTGTGGGATCGCTGGATATGTTGGAGTTGGATAAATTACCGGAAGAAAAACGGGTTAAATATATTAATAATGCCAAAAATCAGGTTGAGCGGATCAATCGGTTGTTTAAGGATTTAAAGACGTTACAACGGTACGATTCCGATGAGCAATTCATTCAAAAAGAAGAATTTGATATTTCTGACATCACCAAGCGGATTGAAGACTGGTACCACGAAAAAGCTTCAGCTAAAGGCATACAATTCTACGTCACCCAAACGCCGGTAAACGTTTATGCCGATAAATCGAAAATTGAGCAAGTATTTGAGAATTTGGTGTCCAACGCGGTAAAATACAGTCAGGCGGAGACCATTGAATTGAAATACAAAAAAGAGAATGGAAAACTTCGCGTTGAAGTTTGTGATGACGGAGTAGGAATCCCATCCGAGCATTTGCCCCGATTATTCGACCGTTTTTACCGCACCGACAAAGCCCGTTCCCGCGATAAGGGCGGCACTGGATTAGGTTTAGCCGTAGTAAAAGGAATCATCAACGCCCACGACAGTGACATCAAAGTCGAAAGCGAAGTTGGAAAGGGTACAAAGTTTATCTTTTATTTGGCGTTGAGTTAAAGAGTACTTTCGGCACTTTTATAACTCCGTGTTTCCCCGTGTAAAAACTTTGTGATCTTCGTGGTTAATATCTGTCAGAATCGCAGATTCGCGCGGATTGATGGATTTCGCAGTTTATTTGTAGCCCTAAATGAGAAAAATGTAAGTACAAACGACAATAAACGTTACGTGAAATTTAATTTTTATATATCTGCCTGATTCTGAGTTTTCTACCTATTTTAGGCTATGAAGTGAAATAATTCGGTTCGGGAACAAGCCTGAAGGGCTTAAATATGAATAGCCACCTGTGAAACGGGTGGGAAATATGATCCCAACCACAGAACCCCGAATGGGGTTCAATAAAAAACAAATTAACAGGTTTAAAAACGTGGATTAAGAATTTCACAACCGTTTCACATAACAAATTAAAAGACACAAAAATATTTTCTATGCTGAGGAGGACATGAATTCGATTCGAAATAAACTTTTCGCATTAATTAA
>DATFMK010000991.1:0-2461 GCA_035267005.1 Balneolales bacterium | reverse complement strand
TATTAACGATTTAGAAGGGAGAAAGTTGTGTGAGATAATGGCTTTTAATGTTTTTAAATTACTGTTTTATATGATTATAGGTATGATGGTTATTTGGAATGTTTAGTGAATATAAATCAAAATCGAAACAATAGGAGAATGACCGAATTTGTTTTATCAAAATAATTTGTAACCTAATGAGCAGCTATTAGCTTTCAATCTGTTCATGGGTATTACTTTTCTCTTGATAGAAAAGTAATCAAAAGATCAAGACTAATTTAACTCGCTCGCCGGACAGGGCTTAGTATCCCTCATTTGTTTTAGCCCGGCAGAGCTTCAAACAGAAATTAGTCATAAATTTTTGCTCATAGACTTTGAGTTTACTCGCTTAGTAACCTTTGGTAAATTTATATAAGATCTCCCCGAGAGCGGTATTTCGTCTCTTAAGTAGCAGTAACCTATATTCCTTTTTTGTTTGATACTATGCAACTTTGATAATAAAGATGATCGCTAAGATATGACGGTTGGTGGCTTTGCTTTTTTTATTTCTAAACTGTTCTCAGAAGTAAATGAGTCAAAATGTAGAATTCAGAAATTAGATAGGTTTAAAAAAATAAAGGCGATGCCCATCACAGGAATCGCCTCTAAAGGTTTTAAAGAAAGATTGTGAAATACAATCTGACACTCTTACAGATGGTGCTTATTTAGCTCCCCCAGGCGGCCGGAGTATTGACTTCTGGAGGCATAAATTTCTTTGATTCGACCAATTTGCTGAAGGCGCTTTTCTGCCAGTTCGTTAGAAGCCATATAGGTCGGAATATTATTGGCTTCAGCGTGATTCAGAATATCCAGAATCACATCATAAATACGCTCGGCCTGTTCATGAGCGCGGTCGTAGTTATATCCTTCCAGCTCATTTGACACATTAATCAGTCCGCCGGCATTGATTACATAATCCGGGGCATACATGATGTCATGATCAATAAGCATTTGACCGTGTATATTCTCATCATCCAGCTGATTATTAGCGGAACCGGCAATTATGTTACATTTTAATTGCGGAATCGTATCGGAATTGACAATTCCACCTAAAGCACACGGACTGAAAATGTCTACGTCGAGACCATAAATTTCGTCCGGTTTAACAGCGGTAGCGCCCGAATCCGCAACAATTTTTCTGACTTTCTCATCAAAAATATCGGTAATGAAAACCTTTGCGCCTTCTTTGACGAGATAATCAACAAGGTAGCTGCTTACGTGTCCGGCACCTTGAACGGCCACTTTTTTACCTTTCAGGGAATCACTGCCGTAACGTTTCTGAGCGCAGGCTTTCATTCCCATATACGTTCCTAAAGCGGTGACAGATGAAGGATCGCCGCTTCCACCCAATGCACGGGAGATGCCCGTTACATATTTCGTTTCCATCCGGACCCATTCCATGTCTTTGATGTCTGTACCAACATCTTCAGCCGTGATATAGCGACCGGCGAGACCTTCGATGAAACGTCCGTAAGCACGGAATAAGGCTTCATTCTTGTCTTTTTTAGGATCGCCAATAATGACGGCTTTACCACCGCCCAGATTTAATCCGGCAACGGCAGCTTTATAGGTCATACCTCTTGAAAGGCGGAGGACATCGCGAATAGCTTCTTCTTCACTTTTGTATGGCCACATTCGGGTTCCACCTAAAGCAGGACCCAGGGTGGTGTTATGAATAGCTATGATTGCGCGCAACCCAACCTTGGGTTCAGAGCATATGACAACTTGTTCATGTTCTTTGCTTTCAATACGGTTAAAAAGAGAAAAGTTTTTATCGACTTTTTTAGCCGTAAGTGTTGTTGTATCCATAATAGTATCTTTATAAAGTTAAAAAGTAATATTTATCTCAAAAGTCTATAGAATCACACATTAAACTATAAAAAAGCGCTTCCACTTGAAAATATTTTAATTAGCTCTCTATGAAAAAAATTTGTGTTTAAGTTGGTATAAGTTACGGTTGATTTTCCAAAAAGGACAGCAAAATCTGAAGTGAAATTGACTTTCATTCTTATTGAGTCTCTCTGATTTCAATGGTTTTTATGGCCTCTTTACCTAAAAATATGTGATCAATAGGTAATGAACAATATTAGTTATTCGAATTTTCATTCGTTATGCCACTTTAATTGTAATACTCTCTAAACAGTGGCCATACCTAACTCACACTGTTATTATAAGATAAATGACTTTTGGGAATTCTTAAAGCTGCGTTTAAAAATATCCCGGTTAAATGTTAAAATTTCTGCAAAAAAATTGACACATAATTAACCGAAATAATTAGTTTAGATGCTTGTCTAAATATGAATGCGAATCTTTTATCTCCTTTAACTCCAATTTAGAAGGCTTTGCAAAACCAGGTATTTTGTTCAATATCAAAGCCTGAGTGACTTCGGAACCGCAGCATCCCGAATGCTTTCGGAATTCGAGGATTTCGAAGTCGCGAAAA
>DATFMK010000990.1:0-4738 GCA_035267005.1 Balneolales bacterium | reverse complement strand
CGGATCGAATGCAAATCTGTATTAAGCAAGGCAAGGGAAAGAAAGATCGGTATGCAATTTTATCTGAAAAAGTGTTGGGTATGCTCAGAGAGTATGAGAAAGCTTTTCAACCGACAACATTCCTTTTTGAAGGGCAAAACGTTGGGAAGTATTCGACTTCTTCTATTCAGGCATTAATGCGAAAACGCAGAAAAATATGTGGAATAAAAAAGAAAGCGACTCCCCACACTTTACGGCACTCATTTGCTACTCACTTATTGGATAATGGGACAGATATCCGAATTATTCAACAGTTATTAGGGCATAGATATATTGCGGCAACACAAATTTATACGCATGTGAGTTCTCGAATGTTACAAAATGTACTGAGTCCCATAGAAAAGTTGGAAATCTGATCACACTGGGACTAACATTTCGCAAACGGGAAAAATATGAAGCCCTATAACGACCCTGCACATAAGAGACGTTTTTGATTTATAACTTAGCAATCAAAAAGAAAAATTCGAACCGAATCGTGAAAAGGCTGGTCGAAAAACGTCCCCTTAATGCGCGTGTTATACTGCCGATCGAATTTATGAGAAGATAAAAACACGGACAATTACAATATGCCAGTATGCAATTAAATACCTACTCCTAAGCTTCAATTAGAAACACTTTTTTTAGAATAAAATTAACTCTTAGTTTTCTCTATCATGTGATTGATGACATGGCTATGCTCATGCTGAGGACTAAACATAATAATCTCCGCATCCTTAATAACCTTTATATTATGCCCCGGGGGCCAGTAAAATAGGTCCTTTTCATTAACAGTCTCCTGTACACCTTCGGCATCTGTTGTGATAAGTTGCCCACTTAAGAGAAACCCCCAATGGGGGCACTGGCATAAATCACCTTCCAATCCCTTGAAAAGCGGAGTGGTATCAACACCCTCTGAGAGGCTAAAATATTCACCACTGATCTTGCCCAATCCAGTTGCATCTCCGAAATCCGTTTGCTGACGTATAATGGCTCCTGGTATTTTCATCTTAACGACTACATCTTTTTGGGATATTTTCATAATAGTTATCTTTTAATTAAGTAGATATTCTGTGAAAGATATTTATTATCCATAGTATTATAAATTAGTTACTAATAAATTATTTAAATTTAACAATATATACTATATCAGTTATCTATATCTTATACCTACTAAATCTCATTTAAAAACAAACAGATTGAGATTATACTTAAAACCCTATTGATGGGAGGCTGTTTAACGACCTATATATAAGGTTTTTTTTGAAACGAATCTATGAAAGATAGAACAAAAATATTAACCCAAAGCGTAGAAAGGGAAGCGAAAAACGTCCCCTTAACCCGGATTATTCACCAAGAAATTTTGTCGTGATCAAGGCGCTCCGAAAGCTTTCGGAGCAACGCAGAGCACGGCCAAATTTTACAGCTTTTTTTTAGCGTCCTCAAAATCGAGGATCGTTTTATTTTTTATAAGTTACTTTATTTACAATATGATAGGTATTACTTCATTTTGGTTACGTGAATAATTCGGGTTAATACGCGTGTTATAAGCGCGGAAAATCATGAACGAATATGACGTAATAAGACTTGGACTTATTTTAGCAGTACAAGCTGAAATAGAGGGTATGAAGGCAGAAAATAAGCAATGCGAAATACAAGGCGATTCGCTTGCATACACTGATTTCTATAAGAAAGCAAATGAATTAACTAATTTGTCACATGCACACAATGAACAATTAATATAGTGTGTATAACACTTTTTATAAGAAACTTTTTAAGTAAAAAAACCTCTCTTCTGCTCATTATGAGTCTGCGTTAATGAAACTATATATTTGATTTTCTTTTTTCGCCAGGCCTTTCCCCATTCCATTCGGATTTTTCGTTTTGTCTGTTAAAATGACTATCAAAAACGTCCATTAAACGCAGGGCCGTTATATGTCTTACCATTTTAATATTAAATCTGAGTCCTTCCTGTTATATTATCAGTAACTTTAACTTGAGCATACGGTAAGGATCACATGGATACAGATGATGGCATGCCATTGCTTTGAGCTATTTAAGGAGCCTGTCCGTTCCCGAAATAATAAGAGAGAATGACGAAGAAACAAATAAAACAAATACTCAGAATAGTATTGCCGATTGCAACCATCATCTCCATGTTTTTCGTACCATGGATCCTGGTAAGAACATGGTTAGCACCGCTACCGGGTACTGTTCAGGAACAGGTAAATGATGCAATTGGTCTTGGATTTGATGGGATTATCGTTTATGTAGATGAGGCAGGCAAACCGCCGGCTTTTTATGCAGCCGGCTGGAAAAACAAAGAGAAACGGATCCCGGCCGACCCGCACGCTTTATTCAAGATTGCCAGTATCGGCAAGTTATATGATGCTGTTGCTATCACTAAATTGGTACATGCCGGACGTTTGTCATTGGATAGTACACTTGTTTATTACATGCCTGAACTGGCGGGAAGAATTGAATATGCGAATAAAATAACCTTGAGAATGATGGTGGAGCATCGGAGTGGCATTCCTAATTTAACGGATACTCCAAATTTTTGGACAGATCCACCCAAAAATAGTAAAGAAGCACTGGAACGGGTACTTGATTTGCCGGCTGATTTTAACCCAGGTAAAGACTATGAATATTCAAACACCAATTATTTGTTGATTTCTGAAATCATTAAAAAGGTGACTGGGGAGAGCACCTTTCAGTATATCAAGGAGAAAATTTTGGACCCACTCGGACTAAAACATACGTTCGGTTCGATTCATGATGTGAATATGGACGATGTGATGAGTGGCTATTACGTAGGCGTTGACCACGATATTAAGACTGTTGATTACGGTTCCATGTTGTCTACCGCACAGGATGTAGGTATATTCTTGCGGGCGTTAAACGATGGTTCCTTGTTCGATAAAGGGGAACGGCAAATCTATTCTTCCATTTACGTGTATAACCATACAGGTCTGGTTCCCGGTTACCAGAGTATTGCAAAATATCACAAAGACATCGACACGGTTGTCATTCAATTTGTGAACACAACTAATTTTGATGGTTACACCTGGAATTTATCGGAAATTGTATATAACCGTATTGTAAAAATATTGAGAAGGGAAAAAGCTCATAACAATATATAAAGGGCATTAAAACACCCTTTGTATTCAGCATCAAGCACTCGTCCCTTAATTAAGAGTCGACACTTAAATAGCGCATTGAGGGGTCTAAGCCCGAAAGCACTCGGGGTTGAATCCGCGTCTGGATTGTGCTTGGGGTTTTACCCAAATTGGCAACCATTGCTCGAATCACAGACCGATTTGCGCCGGGCCGCTATAGGGTTTTGATATACGCTTATTACCTATAAGCAATTCTTTATCAGTAAGAGTTTTTGAAGTTTTCTTCTTTTGAAACCCCGCATTCCTGTTTTAGAGCATCTAATTTTAAGAAATGCCCAAACAGGTATCACGCCTTCATGTAAAGATAGCTTGACATTTATAAATTTTACAGCTATTATTTGTAAAGTTTACTTTACTAATTGTAAAACCTTATAGACTATAAAAATGATGTCAAATTCGAAAGACTGGAAAGACCGTGTCAACAAAACAACGGCCCATCTTGCAGGATGGACAACCGGATGGGTGATAACAATGGCAGTGGCTACTTTTGGCCCCACCTATCTATGGGATTTTCAGCAGTGGCTGACTATTATTGCAATCCTTCTTAATCTCAGCTTAGGCCTTGGTATGATTGTGGCTTATATACGCCACCTGAAAACGCAGGATGAAATGATGCAGAAAATTCAACTGCAGGCGATGGCTATGGCATTGGGTGTCGGTGTTGTAGGGGGACTCAGTTATTCCCTTCTGGATACTACAAATATTATCTCTTCGGGGGCCAAAATACCATACCTGGTTATATTGATCTGCATTACTTACCTCGTATCAATATTCGTTAACAGCAAGAGATACCGATGAAAAACCGATTAAAAGTACTTCGTGCCGAACGGGACTGGACTCAGGCAGATTTAGCGGATGCGTTGGAGGTTTCCAGACAGACGGTCAACGCTATTGAGACTGGAAAGTATGATCCAAGCCTGCCCCTCGCTTTCAAAATTTCACGGCTTTTTGAGATGAGAATAGAGGATATTTTCGAAAATGGCGAAGCCTCTAAGTGAATTTAATTTATCCAAGGCGATATTCATTCTTCTTATTAAATACAATCCACGAAGCAAGGAAAACCTCAACAGCATTGGTGTTATATCAGTGTTAACAGCAAATATAAAATATGAAAAACGAAAATAATTTAGTTTTAGGAGCAGCATTCGGTGCTGCATTTGGAGCTGTAATAGGAGTTATGACGGATAATTTAGCGTTATGGATTAGCTTAGGAACCGCGTTAGGTACCGGAATTGGTATTACAATAAGCCATGAACAGAATAAGGACAATAACGTTAGGAAGTGATGTTAAAAAAAGATATATAACCAGCGTATCAATGGAATATTTTTCGTTGAAACTTTTCACCTTCCCATTCGGATTTTTCGTTTTGTCTGCTAAATTATGCATAAATATACCCATTAAATGCAGATCCTAAATAGTCAGTTTGCATTTGTAATGTGGAAGTGTCCTGTAGTTTAATTTTATTTTGTTGAAAAACCTGGTTTTGGCTTTTCCCATTAAGGAAAACGGATTTTACAAGTGCCATGAGTTCTGCTGATATGAG
>DATFMK010000989.1:0-4904 GCA_035267005.1 Balneolales bacterium | reverse complement strand
AAATCATTAAGGAAGTCATTGTGCTGTCTTATTTTGTTTGTCCTGATTTCTGATTTTGGCTACATCCTGCGGAGTGATGGTCTTACCGTGATTCCCGAAATGCGTCCGCTCATAATTAATAACCGCGGCTACTTCCGCATTACTCATCGACTCGCCAAGCGGCGGCATCTGCGCCGAATATTTTACACCGCCAATCGTTTTGCTCGATTTTCCATACAGGACTGTTTCGATGTGCTCGGTCGGATCAATGTTATTAACAACAGGATCTCCAGCCAAAGGCGGAAACGCACCAGGTACGCCTTTTCCATTTTGCTGATGACAAGCCGCACAGTTTTGCACAAATATGTTTTTTCCATTTAACTTACTACCCGAAGCTGCCGCTTGTTGACCTCCACCTGAATTTTGCGATTCCGTGGTTTTTTGTTGTCCGTTTGGCAGTGGCGTTTGCTTAAGGGATAAGACATAAGCAATCAGGGCTTTTGCGCGTTGCGTGGGAACGACTTTCCCGTTCTTGGGTGCAAATTGTTTTGGGACGGGAACAACCGTCTCGTTTGGGCCCGGATTTTTCTCTACTTTAAATAGCCAATGAAATGCCGGCATAACCGACTGCTTGACTACAGAACGAGGATCATATAAGTGAATATAATTCCAGGTTTTGCTGGCTCGTCTTTTACCGACATTGCTGAGATCGGGACCGGTTCGTTCCGTTCCTAAAACATTAGGAGTTTCCTGCCAAATATTGAGACGGTGGACATGGGCATAGTCACCCGGAGTAGACGGACGTCCCCATACTTTATCTTCCGCTAATGGACGAACCTGCTGGGTATGACAATATTCACATCCTTCGTCGATATAAACCCGCATTCCTTCTTTTTGGAGCTTCGTCATGGGCTTGGAACCTGGAATGGGTTTATTATGATCCTGCACCCAAAATGCGGGTCCTACGGCAATAATCAGACTTAAACCGATGAAGCCGAAAAATACGACACCAAATAATAATTTATGATTTTTGTGAAAACTGAGTTTCATAATAGTATTTTAATGAGATCCGTACTTTATGCTAATTGTCTGGCTGCCTGCGCCGATTCCGACGATGCTTCTATCTGTCCCGGTCGCATCACGTAAATATTATAAGCGAATACCAGGTGTGAGATGAACATCAGGGTACCGCCGATACCTCGCCAGACCCAATAGGGTACCATTAAGGAAACCGAGTTGATAAACGGTTGACCGGCAATCCAGCTTTGTCCTTGAAAGGTGCCACCGATCATCATGGAAGCACCGTAAATAATAAGTCCGGTAAGTGCGAGCCAGAAATGCATTCCTACCATGAAATGCGGTGGCTCTTTTCCGGTCAAGCGCGGAATCAATCCGTACACTCCGCCCCAGATCAGGAATACAACAAAACCATACATTGACATGTGAGAATGGGCGATCGTGAAGTTCGTGAAATGCCAGGTTTTGTTGAGCGTCCGCAATGCTTCAAGGGTTCCTTGCATGGAAACGATAAAGTAGAACAAAACACCAACCAGAAGAAAAGGCAAGGCATAACTGCGTGCAAATTTTCTCCAGCTTCCACGCATCGTCAGCAGGAAATTACCTGTACCTGCCGCCACCGGAACGACCATACCGACGCTGAACACGATGGCTACGGTTTGTATCCACCATGGAATCGGACTGAATACAAAGTGATGGGCGCCCAGCATGGAATAAAAGGTCATTTGCGTCCAGAAAGCCAGCACGCCTAATGAGTAAGAATAAATCGGCTTATTCAGTAATTTCGGCAGGAAATAGTAGGTAAGGCCCAATACCATCGGGGTAAACCACATGCCGACTCCCATGTGCATATAAAATCCCTGAATAATAGTCTCGCTGATTCCGTCATTTTGATACCACGGCAGATAACCGACTACCGCTACTACAATGGTCCATAGAAAAGCGGCCATGATATACCAGTTGGCAATGTATATTTCTTCTACATCGCGGTCCGCTATGGTCTTATATAAATCATAGACGAGGAGGATAAGTGCCGCAGCAAATAACGCCATCACCGGCCATATGAATTCGCGGTATTCTTGTCCGCCATTATTAACCCCTGACAGCAAGCAAATAACACCGGCAACGACCGAGGTGTTAATCAGCCATAAGCTTATCCAGGCTAATTTATTACTATATAACATCCGCTGACTCGTTTTAGGGACGACGTATAACGCCAGCGCAATCATGGCAAGCGAAGCAAATCCCCAAAAAACGACATTAGTGTGAACAGGACGAAGTCGACCAAATGAGAGCCACGAAGCAATACCGAAATCTGGATATACAAATTTGATTCCCAGGTACTCTCCCACGGCGGTACCAAAAATCAACCAGAAAGCGGAAAATGCCAAGTAGGCATAAATCAATAGTGTCCATTTTTCATCGACATCAGCCGTCCGGTCTACTTTCGATTTGGAAACCGCCAATGGACGGGTTACCGATAAAACTGCTGATCTTTTAGACATGATTCTTAATATTTATAAAATTGAATAGATAACGATAACTATTTTGCTCACACAGAACAGAAAGGTTGTCACCGAATAAATTACTTTCCTCCATTTATTTACTTACATAAAAGTAAACTCACACTTAAACAACAAACTATACTTTAATAATTAATATCATTTAACGATATACAATAGCATAATAAAATCTTCCTCCGCTGTCACGCTATGAGCGGTTTTCGCAGGCATATGAATCCAGGTTCCGGCTTCTGCCTTAACCTCTTCCTCTTCCAGGGTAATTACTGCTTTCCCTTTCAGAGCATGTATAACCGCTTCATATTTTGATGTGTGTTCTGTCAGTTCTTCACCTGCTTCCAGGCGCATGACGACAGCATTCATTCCCTTACTTTTGTGAAAGGTCTTACTCCAGATTCCTTGTCCTGGAGACTCACTTATTATATCCTTTTCTAAATCAAGGACTTTTGGTTGTTCATCCATTTTATTTCCCTGGTAAATATTTCATAAAAACCTCCGGATTGACTAAACCCTGACGATCCCCCGGAGACTAATCAAAGCCATTGGTTAACAGTTTGAATCTGTTAACTCCATTCATTCTGACCCTATTTTAAGACTTAACAGTCTTATTTTCAAGCATAAATTATAATAAAATCGGTTATAAACGTCATTATTATCTTAAAACGCTATTTTTATTGAAAAATAATTTTGGATTTAATTTCTTTGCTGATGAATTAATTATTAATAGAACGCAGACGACATGGATTTTCACGTCTTTTTAACCACAGTGAACACAGAGCTTTTTACACAGAGAGGGATACACAGAGAAAGTTGTTATCCCTTTTAAAGGCTGTCATCCTGAGGGAATCGAAGGATCTATCAACAGTAGAAAGACTTAAGCCATCAATAAATGGAAAAAGTTAATAAGCATAATCTGATTCTTTTATTTATGTCTTTTAGACTTAGAGCAAAGAATTAACACACTCAGATTTTAACTAAAAATTTATTTACTGCTTTTAAAAACGCTGCCCTCACCCTAAATGAGGTTGTCTAAAAAGTATTTTTATGAATATGAAAACCTAAATAATTTAGGAACAATGCAATGATTTATAAGCAAATGTCCTCCCTAATGTTAGGGAGGATTAAGGTGGGTAAGATCGTGAAAAAGGCTACCGTTATGATATTATTAGGCTTACATTAATCAACAAAGTATCACAATGATTTTTAAAATTTGAAAAAATTTTACTAAACCTAAATTTTTTAATCATAATAATTCAAATTTAGACTTTTTAGACAGCCTCACCGAATTGAACTTCAGTTCAATTCAGGGTGAGGGGAGAATTCTGAATTGATCAAACGAGACATCGGAACGGAATGATAAGATGAACTGTGAGTGTTAATTACTTCGAGTTAAGAGTACTTAAAATGTGGTGCCAATGAACAGGCAATATCCAACAAACACCACCACCTAACTTTAGGTACTTCAAAATCCCATACTTGAAGTATCTAAAATGCCTCAATATAATATGCCCAACCACCTTCCGTTGTCATTCGTATGTTAGACTGTTATTAAATGATGTGTATTTCATCTTTAGATCTAATACCTTAATCTGTGCATTTAATTAACTTATTGTGAATAATTGAAAACAGATTGTGAATTAGTTGACTATTTTTACATGTTTATTATTTATTGTTAACTGTAGATTGTTCAATGATCATTGTTTACTGTATCTTTAGCATTTGATAGGAACCTATGCAAAACCGTTCTTTTACCCAATATCTGCATTTTCGTAACTTCGAAATCCTCGAAGATGATAAATATGCTGCGGTTCCGAAGTCACTCAAGCTTTGATATTGAACAAAATACCTGGTTTTGCAAAGACTTCTGATAGAAGAAGCAAAATTATTTAAATGAAATGATCAGCCAGCTGATTTTATGAAAGAATTACATATTTACAATTCACTGACTCGAAAAAAAGAGAAATTTGTACCATTACATGAGAGTTTTGTAGGGATTTATGTATGCGGACCAACCGTTTATGGAGATGCACATTTGGGTCATGCCAAAAGTTATGTCTCATTTGACGTTGTCATTCGTTATTTCCGTTATTTGGGATATAAAGTTCGTTATGTTCAGAACATCACGGATGTCGGTCACCTTACCGACGATGCCGACAGCGGTGAAGATAAACTGATCAAACAGGCTCGTCTCGAGCGACTTGAGCCCATGGAGATCGCGGAGAAATATACCTATAGTTATTTTCGTGATATGGACGCCCTTGGTGTCAAACGTCCGGATATTTCCCCCAGAGCATCCGGACATATTCCCGAGCAAATAGCCATGGTCCGGAAATTGATTGACAACGGCCATGCCTATGTAAGTAACGGGAATGTGTACTTCGACGTCAA
>DATFMK010000988.1:0-3407 GCA_035267005.1 Balneolales bacterium | reverse complement strand
CCACTCCCTCAACGCCGCCTCGTTTGAGGCCGCTTGTTCCATTTGTGGGATTATCGAGCAATTTACAGAACATTTTCAGGATAACTCCTTATCTTTCATTACGTAAACGATAAGTGCGAAAGTTGAGATAATTATTGTAAGGGTTTAGGGATTACTATCAATGAAAAAAATTTATCGAGATCTATTCCTTATTATTCTGATGGTATTAGGTATATCATTGTTCACAAAATGTGATAAATTCCACTTGCTTGATGCTCCTCCCAAACCACCAGTTATATCATTATTTAATGTTAATACCCGTGCCGTTTCATCTCAGGGTGGAGATGTAATGCTCAGTTGGGATGCCTCACATGCCAATAAAGTTGAACTTTCTGTATATCCGGTCCAGGGTATTCTTATAAATAATAGCAATGGGAATACTGCAACATTTAAACCTACGACAAGTGCAGCTAAAGTAACATTTCCGGTTGACTCTTTAGGTAAAATTATAAAATACACCTTGACCTTATCGGCCGTCGGAAGTAAAAATACCAAAACGGTATCTGATACCTTAACAGTAGAACAAATGGCTCCGCATCAGGCTCTTATCACATATTTTAAAGCCAATCCGGATAGTATTTCATATCAAGGTAAAAAAATAACATTAAGTTGGTCAGCTAAAAACGCGACCAGTTATTCAATAAATAGTTCTCCTGTTTTAAATGGGTTGCCTTATACAACTTCAGACACTACCGATACGAGTACAACGGTTAGCATACCAGCTAATCCAAATACCAATCAAAAAAATTATCTTTTTACACTTACCGCGAAAGGGGCACCTGGGGTTTCAGACTCCAAACAACAAGTGACTGTAAAAGAAGATGCTGTGCCGGGTTCACAGCAGATAACCTCTTTTACAGCAAATCCGGATACTTTGCCATCAAGTGGTGGAAACGTAACGTTGAGTTGGAGCGGAAAGAACGTCAGCAGCTATACACTGAATAGTATTCCATCCATTACTGGATTTCCAAATAGTACAACGAATACAAGTGAATCTGTATCGATTCCGTCAAACAATACGGATAGTACGATTACTTATAAAATACTACTGCAAGGTAATGGTTCTAATGGAAGTTCAATTGTTAAAGATAGTTTGACTATTGTTGAAGGATCAAATGTGCAAAAATCGGATTTAGAAGTGACAAACTTTACGTTTATGCCAACAACCATAAATCCCGGTGATCATCCCGGCAGCGTCTCCTATAAATTAAAGAATAATGGTCCGTCAAGTTTGACATCTCCTAACACCCGGGTCAATGCTGATTTCTATTTGTCAAAAAATAAAACCTTTGGAGATCAGGACGATATCAAGATCGGTAATAATGGGTATGATTTTAATCTCCAATCTTCAACATCGCAGGCCGTTACGCTTTCAACTACTGGGTTGTCATATATTACAATTCCTAAAAATATATCAGGCGATTATTATGTGTTTGTTTATGTAAATCATGCATCGCCATCTGTGTTAATAGATCCGGATACAACTAATAATTATGTGATGAGATCTGGACAAATACAGATTTCGGGACCGGAAATAAAATCGTTTAATGCCAATCCAGATACACTCTCATCAACTGGTGGAAATGTACTATTAAGCTGGAGTGCTAAAAATGCTAGTAATTATAAAATAACCAGCTCCCCGGTTTTGAGTAATACTCCAATAATTACATCTGATACAAGTACAACCATATCGGTACCATCAAATTCGACTAATAGTATTGAAACATATAAATTTAAACTGATTGCAAGTAATAATAATGGCAATTCGGTTGGTGATTCTGTTTTAGTGAAAGTTAATTTTTCGACGAAAAAAGTTTATAAAGTATCTGGTAAAGTCACAACAAATAACAGTGGTTTATCTAATGTGAATATTATCGCAATTCCAAATACAGGAAATAATGATACAACCACTACTGATTTAACTGGTGATTATAATTTTGTATTTCAAAAAGATGGGGGATATACAATTACACCAAAGAGAAAAGGTTATGAATTTAATCCCCAAAGTCAGTCAATAACATTGAATGATAATATTTCAGATATAACTGGAGTCAATTTTTCCTCATCTTTAATAAGTTATACTTTATCCATTCAAAGTGATGGAAATGGATATGTAAACCCATCAGGGAATAAAACGGTAAAATTTGGAATAGCCACTAGTATTAGTGCAACACCCAAAACTGGCTATCATTTTACGAATTGGTCAGTTGTAAGTGGGTCAGGAGTTAATATTGGTGATACCCATAGTGCGACTACGACTGTGACTCTTACTAATGGAAATGCAACAATTAAAGCTAATTTTGTAGAAGATAATTATACACTAACTATCCAAAGTGATGGAAATGGATATGTAAATCCATTTGGGGACCAAACGGTAAAATATGGAACTGCCACAAATATTAGTGCAACACCCAAAACCGGCTATCATTTTACGAATTGGTCAGTTGTAAGTGGAGCAGGAGTTAATATTGGTGATACCCATAGTGCGACTACAACTGTGACACTTACTAATGGAAATGCAACGATTAAAGCTAATTTTGCAAAAAATAATTATACTCTAACTGTTCAAAGTGATGGTAACGGGAGTGTAAGCCCATCTGGAAATCAAATAGTAAAATATGCAACCGCCACAAATATCGATGCTACCCCTAAAACAGGATATAAATTTAAAGATTGGACTGTTGTAAGTGGAACAGGAGTTACATTTGGTAATACCCCAAGTGCAAACACAACTGTGACCCTAAATAATGGAAATGCTGCTATCAAGGCTAATTTTACTAAAGAACTCCCAGATCTCTCTGTTGATATATATAATAGAGACAATAATGGTGGTGTAATTTCAGCAAATGGTACATCTATAAAAGTTATTTTATATAAAAATTCATGGCAAGGTACAACTACTTCACATATAACAAATAGTGGTCATGCAGATTTCTATAATTTAGCACAAAATGATTCATATTATCTTGAAATTTATAATAATAATAATGGAGATTATTGGGGGTATACACAAAAATCTGTCCAAATACCAAAATCTCTTGCTTTATATAGAATGGAACCTGAAGTATTAGGTAATGGTGTGCAAATAAATAAGCCATTTTTAGGAGTTGGTGGATCACTTAAGATTACAGTAACAAATTATGATTATGATAGATCAGTTAATGTGGAATTAATATTGGATGATGGGTCTGGCAATAAAGTTTTTTCGTCAACAAAGAATGCTACTGTTACGGGAGGAGGAAGTTATACATATAGTTTTTCATGTAAACCTAAATCTGGTTACAAATATAAATTTATTGTAAAAACTTCTGTTAATGGACGATTTATTTCAACAGATAGTGATCATTGGAACTGGACTACTATAAATT
>DATFMK010000987.1:0-4767 GCA_035267005.1 Balneolales bacterium | reverse complement strand
GGAGGCGGTTGTTTTATTCAACAGGCAGCTCATTATATCGATCTGTACAGCTGGTTTTTCGGGATTCCAAATCAGGTTATAAGTGCGTTAGGAACCTTCACACATGATATCGAAGTCGAAGATCATGGAGCTGTTCTTCTTAGACATGAAGATGGGAAAATAGGAACAATTATCGCTTCGACCGCCACAAAACCCGGTTTTGATGCACGATTTGAAATTCATTCTGACAAGGGAACCGTGATATTAGAGAATGATATCATCACGCAATGGTCGATTGATGGATTATCAAATCCCAGCAAATCCCAAAGCATGGAAATACACAGTGGTGCGAGTTCTGCTTCGGTTTCAGATACCTCCGGACACGAAGCTATCATAACTGATTTTGTTAACGCGGTTCGGGAAAGGAGAGAACCTGTTGTGTCAGGTAACGCTGCTCGTTTAGCAACTGAATTGATACTCAAGATTTATAATAACACGATAGAAAAAAAGTGTAACTGATATGAATAATACGGTAAAAAGAGTTGCTTATAGTGAAATTAAAAATGTGCTCAGCAAGATTTTGGAAAATTATGGTTTTAATTCAGAAAGGGCTGACATTCTCGCTGGAATCTTTGCTGATAATAATTTGTATGGAAAAGATTCTCACGGATTAAATCGTTTTCCGGTTTTTATTAACAGTATAGAAAAGGAATTAGTAGATGTTAATGCGGTACCCGAAAAAGTAAAAAAATTTCAGGCATTTGAACAATGGGATGGTAAATTGGGAGCTGGCCCATTGAATGCCGTCATTTGTGCAGACCGCACAATGGCGTTAGCCGATGAAAATGGAATTGGATGTTTAGCTCTTCGAAATACAAACCACTGGATGCGGGGGGGTACCTATGGTTGGCGAGCTGCTGAAAGAGGATATTTTTTCATCTGTTGGTCGAATACAACGCCTAATATGCCGGCTTGGGGAAGTGACGAACCCAGATTAGGGAATAATCCTTTGATAATAGCGATTCCTAAAAAGAATGGTCCCGTTGTTTTGGATATGGCTATGAGTCAATATTCGTATGGTTCGTTGGAGGTACATTCAAAAAATAATGAGGATTTGTCGTTTGAGGGCGGATATGATGAAAAAGGTAAATTGACGACAAATCCTGATGATATCTTAACAACACAAAGAACATTACCAGCGGGTTTATGGAAAGGAGCAGGTTTGGCTTTAGTACTGGATTTAATGGCAGCATTTTTATCTGATGGAAAATCTTCAAAGGCCATTGGAGATCAGCAAGATGAATATGGATTGTCGCAGGTTTTTATAGCTATAAAATCAGATGTGGTAGGCTCAACAGATGCTTTAAATAAAATTGTTGAGGAAATAATCTCAGATTACCATCAATCGAAAAAAGTTGAAGATAATGATATTTATTATCCCGGTGAACGTTCCATGAACGCCTTTAAGGATAGAAAAGAGAATGGAATTCCTGTGAATATTTCTTTTTGGAATGAGATAAAGGAGATGGCTCCTGGTACATCTTAAAAAGCTATAGGCTTTGCTCCATATAGTGATTGCTATATTTTTTGATTTGGAGCTCTTCGTTGTGCATTTTAAAAATGCAGTTCATTTATAAGTAAAGTTCGTCCTCTCGCAAGTGTTATATGGCTGATGTTGCTATATCGTATTAATTATGAGAAGGCTATGCAAAACCAGGGCTTTTGTTCCATATCTAAGCCTGAGTGACTTCGAAACCGCAGCATATTAACTATATCGAGGATTTTGAAGTCTTGAAAATGCAGAGGTTGGGCAAAAGAACGGTTTTGAAAAGCCTTCTATGAGTGCACATGCCAAAACGATTTATTCATCTGTTACCCATAGCAAAACAATAGAGGATATGGTCTATTGTTTTGCTATGGAAAAAACCTTAATAATCTGAAGTTTATATGGAGGAATAAAAAGGCCTATCATGAAAAATTATATGAATTAAGAAATGGTGCTATCATTTTTAAATCACATCAGGCCGGATATATTCGTTCAAAGAAGAAATATCGAAACTGTCGAGGAGCCCGAAATGACGTTGATGGGAGAAATGACGTCATTCCCCGAAAAAAACGTCGGGGCAGGCTGAACTTGATTCAGGATCCAATCAAAGCGTTAGTCAGCTTACAAACTGTGTTTTTAAATAAGCCCCCTTCTTACAGTTACAATATAAACAACGCCCCAAAGCCTTTAACCGGGAGATTCCGGGTCGGGGCCCGGAATGACGTTGATGGGGAAAGGGCGTCGATGAAGGATTATACGTCTTGAATATTTTAGATGGGTAAAAAAAAGGATATAAAACATTAGTTCTACATCCTTTTATACAAATATTAGTAACAAATGAACCGTAAAGACCTCCGGGTTATCCGCCCGGAAGGTCTTACGGTATTTGTCCTTTTAGCTAAGCAGTAGCATTAACGGAGCTACTAACCTCAGACTTCTCTTTTTGTTCTCTTAAATTAGCTTGTGCTGCAGCTAATCGTGCAATAGGCACACGGAATGGTGAGCAGGATACATAATTGAGTCCTGTCCGATGGCAGAATTCAACAGAATTCGGTTCGCCACCATGTTCACCGCAGATACCAACTTTCAGGTTTTTACGGCTGGAACGACCACGCTCGGTTCCCATCTGAACTAATTGTCCTACACCTTTCTGATCGAGGACTTGGAACGGATCTGTTTGCAGGATTTTCTTATCGAGATATTGAGATAAGAATTTTCCGGCATCATCACGACTGTAACCAAAAGTCATTTGGGTAAGGTCATTGGTACCGAAGGAGAAGAATTCGGCTTCTTTTGCGATTTCATCAGCAGTGAGAGCAGCGCGAGGAATTTCAATCATGGTTCCGACCATATATTCAACACTGTCACCAGCTTTATTAAATACCTTTTCAGCTGTTTTGTTGATGACTTCCTTTTGATCAACGAACTCTTCAACGGTTCCAACTAATGGTACCATAATTTCAGGTACGATTTCCTGACCTTTTTTCTTCAGTTCAACGGCAGCTTCAAGAATAGCTTGAGCCTGCATTTCGGTGATTTCAGGATAGGTAACACCTAAACGACAACCACGGTGGCCCAACATGGGATTGAACTCTTTCAGTTTTTCAAGTTTATCATGAATTTTTTCCTCAGAAACGCCAAGGTTATTAGCCATTTCTTTGATTTCTTTATCAGTATGAGGTAGGAATTCATGAAGAGGTGGATCCAGTAAGCGAATAGTTACAGGTAGTCCGCTCATAGCTTTGAAAATTCCGAGGAAATCAGATTTTTGAAGTGGCAGTAATTTGCCAAGTGCTTTACGGCGTTCTTCTTCGTTATCCGCCATGATCATTTCGCGTACAGATTCAATACGATCACCTTCGAAAAACATATGCTCGGTACGGCAGAGTCCGATACCTTCAGCACCGAAGTCGCGGGCTT
Organism: Balneolales bacterium; assembly: GCA_035267005.1. Taxonomy (GTDB): domain Bacteria; phylum Bacteroidota; class Rhodothermia; order Balneolales; family DATFMH01; genus DATFMH01. Next base: position 1,322 of record DATFMK010000987.1, on the reverse strand, counting down.
GTTGTGCATCATTCGGGTTATCCGCATTGGCACGAACATTCATGGTACGATTTTCATCAACCCAGCTCATGAAAGCCTCGAAATGGCCGCTGATATCCGGTTTTTCCAATGGCTGTTTGTCAAGGATAACTTCACCAGTTGTTCCGTTCATGGAGATCCAGTCACCTTCATGAACTTCCATTTCACCATTAGTGAAGAATTTTTTCTCGTAATTAATAACAATGTCACCACATCCGGCAACGCAAGGTTTACCCCAACCACGGGCAACAACAGCAGCATGAGAAGTCATACCACCACGGGAAGTTACAATACCTTCAGCAGCAGCCATACCACCAACATCTTCAGGACTCGTTTCAATACGAACGAGAACTACTTTTTTGCCATCTTCCTGAGCTTGTTCGGCTTTTTCGGAATCGAAAACAACCTGGCCTACAGCAGCACCTGGTGATGCAGGAAGTCCACTGGCGATAACTTTATCTTTGTATCCATCCGGATCTGAGAATTGCGGGTGCAATAATTGATCAAGGTGTCCCGGTTCAACAAGATTAAGAACAGCTTCTTTTTCATCAACTAAGCCTTTTTCAACAAAGTCAATGGCGATTTTCAGTGCAGCTGGACCGGTACGTTTACCATTTCTTGTTTGGAGCATGAAGAGATTACCTTCCTGAATGGTAAACTCAATATCCTGCATATTTTGGTAATGTGTTTCCAATTGAGTGGTCAGTTCCAAAAGCTGAGCGTATGCTTCCGGCATTTCTTCAGACAATTTTTTGATTGGCTGAGGAGTACGAATACCTGCAACAACATCTTCACCCTGAGCATTTTTCAAAAACTCGCCATACAGTTTATGTTCTCCAGTAGCCGGGTTTCTTGTAAAGCATACACCGGTTGCAGAACTGTCACCCATATTACCAAATACCATTGTTTGAACATTCACAGCCGTTCCGATCAAGCCGGTGATTTTATTCAAACGGCGATATTTAATAGCACGGTCACTGTTCCATGAATCGAAAACAGCGTTAATAGCTAACGTTAATTGTTCTTTAGGTTCGGTGGGGAATTCATCACCGGTTTGTTTCTTATAAATAGCTTTGTATCGCTCTACGAGGACTTTTAAATCTTCAGTTGAAAGATCGATATCATTTTCAACATTTTTCTCTTTTTTAAGAGCTTCGATAGCATGTTCAAAGTAGTCGTGAGAAACGTGCATTACTACATTTCCGAACATATCTATAAAACGACGGTAGGAATCGTAAGCGAAACGCTCGTTACCCGTTTTTTTTGCAAGTCCTTCGACAACTTTTTCGTTCAAACCTAAATTG
>DATFMK010000986.1:0-4042 GCA_035267005.1 Balneolales bacterium | reverse complement strand
TAATTTACAATATGATATTTAACGTGAGGATTTCGAAGTTACGAAAATGCAGGTATTGGGCAAAAGAACGGTTTTGCATAGGCTTATTACAAATAATTCAATGCCGTAATGTAACGTGAGTTTGAGATTAGATAAGCAATTAATATTTCGAACGTGAGATGGTTGACCGTGGAGCCTGTGAAAAAATAACAATGCAAGCGACATGGACCTTAATTTTTTAATTGTTTTTGATTTTTGTTGAAGTGCCTCAAGCTGTCTAAAAAGTATTTTTATGAATATGAAAACCTAAATAATTTAGGAACATTGCTATAACTTGAGAGCAAATGTCCTCCCTATTTTTAAGGAGAGCCTGTCCCACATACTTTCGGGAATTAAGGTGGGTAAGAACGTGAAAAATACTAAGATTCTGATATTATTATTCTTACGATAATAAACAAAGTATCACAATGATTTTTAAAATTTGAGAAATTGTTACGAAACCTAAATTTTTTAATCATAAGAATTCAAATTTATACTTTTGGGACAGCCTCATTGAGAGTGGGTAAGCAAAGCGAAATCTCGCGAAGCACCTAAATTATTTAAGGCAATTGAATTTGTATTATAGTTTTTTTACAAGGTCCGTGAACGATGGTCATTTTGAAACGATTAACGGGTTCGTATTCCCAATTGCTGTATTTATATATTTTTCGATTGACTAATAACGGCTGATAAAAGTATCCGGATAGGTACTGTCTACAGCCTCTATCGTTTTTCGTCATTAATTTATTTGGGACTCAGGCTCCATAATCATCTTATGTCGAATTCGCTATAATATAAGTTCAATGGAATTATTTGCTTATCGCATGCATTTAATACGATGTACAGGTGGGCGGCATCGTTTAGTTCCGTATTTTCCTGATTTCCGGATGATGCTGTGTAATAATAAAGATACCTGACTTTTTACCGGTTTATCCTTCAATTCTTTTTCTGTGCTCTTAGAACGACGGAATAGTAAATAATATTCAAATATTGTAAAAAAAGTAATCATAATTATAAAAGAAAAGGGTCCCTTGCCTTATTTGAATTTAAAATATGACCTTGTATACTCAAATAAAATCACTGTTTCGATCAAAAAGAGATCTTATGTTATTAATTAATAGCTTTTTACAGGAGTCGTCTAAGCGAAAAGTATATAATGGAATAAACAATACAATTCGTTTGTCAAATGAACAGAGGTTTAAGTTTTAATCCAATATTATATGAGATGAAGTGATGCATTTTAATTCACAAAAATTTAAAGTGACATATTGCTATTAATTTTTACTATGACGTTACTAACCATTGTTCAGTATCTATTACTATTATTTCTTCCATTATTAAGATTTCAAACTCATTCATCTAAACCTGGTTCAAAAAAGATTGAAGCGGTAAAAATTAATCGAAAAATTAAACTTACAGGTCACCTTTCCGATCCATTATGGTCAAAAGCTCATCGTGTACAATTAAATAATGAAGTTAAGCCCAATGATAATGGCAAAATCTTGCAAAATACCTATGCGATGGTGCTTTATAACAAATCAACATTGTATATTGGTTTTATTTGCAAAGATACCCACCCGGGAAAAATAAGAGCGCATATAACCGATCGGGATCATATATCAAGTGATGACTTTGTAGGTGTGATGATTGATCCTTACGATAATAATCAGACCGCCTTTGGCTTTTTTGTCAATCCGGATGATATCCAAATGGATATGCGAGGTAATGGGGTTCAATTAGGTCATAGTCACAGCTATTATCATGATAAAAGCTATAATGCCTTGTGGTATTCCAAAACGGCTGTGAATGATACGGGGTATACGGCTGTAATAGCTCTTCCATTTAAGAGTTTGAGTTTCCCAAACAAGAATGTACAATCGTGGTCTATACAATTTATCAGGAATTATCCGAGAAATAATGATTATGAATATACCTGGTCTCACATCAATTTAAATCAATCCTGTCAATTATGTCAGAATGGAGAAATGACCAATTTAAGGAATATCAAAAATCATAATACGATTGATTTTTTACCGTATATAATTGGAACACAAAGCTCCGCGCTTAATAATCCGGATGATCCGACATCGGGTACTGATAACGGTCCTGTGAACATACGAGCGGGGGGGAGTATATCGTATTCTCCCACTTCCTCTTTATCACTGAATGCTGTTTTCAATCCGGATTTTTCTCAAGTAGCTACCGATGCTACACAAATCAGTGTAAATAACACATTTGCTGTATCTTACCCGGAAAAAAGACCTTTCTTCATGAAGGGAGCGACCTTGTTTCACACACACATGAAGTTATTTCATTCCCGTATCATCAGTGACCCGATTATGGCGGGGAAAGCCACAGAGAAATCCGGAAATTTTACATTGGCTTTTTTAACTGCTTATAACCGAAATGCCGGTTTCATTATTCCGGGTTTGCAAGGCAGCGATGTCGTAAATACCTCACTCAAGGGATATGACAATATCCTCAGACCAAGTTATAATTTCGGTTCCAATTCACATATTGGCGGTATATTGACGACTCGGAATATTGGCAAGGGGCATAATTATGTCTCGAGTATGGACTGGAATATTCAATTGATCAAACATTACTATTTTAATGGAGAATATGCGTATTCCGATACTAAGGAATTGAATGATACCTCGTTAACTTCCGGTATAGATAATCGGGATTTTGGTCATTCTACATATGATTTAGCTTTTAACGGGCAACATTATCATGGAAATGGTCTACAACTCCAGTTTCGGCGCCGTGCTAAATTTTATACGTTTCGGTTTCGATATCACAGTTATTCTCCAACATTTCAGGCTCAGAGTGGTTTTATAACAAATACCAATGTACGCCAATATAGTGGAACCCAGCAGTTATCCTACTATCCTTCCAATAATATTTTAGATCATGGTAATATTCAGTTTCAGGGTAAAATGATGTACGATTACAGCGGTCGGTTAATGGCCCGGAATTTTTCTATCAATATGTTTAATCAATTTACACATCAGACCGGTGTATTTATGGGATATGATTTGTTGAGTGATCAAAGATACGATAACATCATGTTCAAGAATTTACGTCATTTTCATATCGGGATGCATTCCAATCCGACAAATTTCTTATCCTTTGGTGGTCATATTAGTATGGGACGATTCATTTATCATGATGATGCTACTGTGGGGAAAGGATTTAACGTGTCTGGCGGAGTTAGAGTAAAACCCACGCCAAGACTTAATCTGCACTTATCGTATGATTATTCTACATTATCGTCAGTAGCAACCGGGGAAAAGTATTATAGCGGGAATATCACTCGTTTGGTTGGCATGTATAATTTCACGAAGCGATTATTTGTGAGAATGATAAGTCAATACGATACTTTTAATAAACAAATACAGATTTATCCGCTTGTTTACTATAAGGTTAATCCGTTTACAATTTTCTATGCCGGAATGACGGATTACGCCGAGAATTTTGGCTCTTCTTATGGATTCCGCAGGACTAACCGTGAATTTTTTGTCAAGTTTCAATACTTGATTCGTAAATGAAGTACGAAACTATATAAAAACTTAACCACAGGGTTCTCAGAGATTTCCACAGTGAACATAGAGAGAAAATTATTTTTAAGAGATATTCTCGTCAAAAGACAACAGTTAGCCGTCTAAATCTATTTCAGGTTTTTAGTCTTTTGGCGTGATTCTTCCTTCATTTCCGCCCGGTAATTATCCAATTTCGAAGCCAATTTATCATCATACATGGATAACATTTGAAGTGCCAATAGACCGGCATTTTTGGCATTTCCAATAGCGACCGTCGCGACAGGCACCCCTTTAGGCATTTGTACGATCGAATAAAGGCTGTCGACCCCATTTAAATGTCTGCTCGCTACAGGCACACCAATGACCGGTAAAGTTGTATGTGCCGCAAGCATTCCCGGGAGATGAGCGGCTCCACCGGCTCCGGCTATGATCGTTTTCAAACCTCTTTCTCTCGCGCTCTTACCATATTCAGCCATATCTTC
>DATFMK010000985.1:0-3923 GCA_035267005.1 Balneolales bacterium | reverse complement strand
TTACATTTAAAGAAATACTTCCTTTTTCATCCTGATTTACTTTCCCCGCCTTGTAATCAACTTCATTAGAGTTTAAAGAAGTTGAAAGGTAAGCTGAATTGTTTGTTGCAGAAAGGTAGCTCACTTTATCCCCATTCGTTGCCGTGTCCGGCAAGGAAAACTTGCCCGTAGACATCTCATCAACAATCATCTTAGTTAAATCAACAACAGGGGGTTTGGGCTGGGGTTGAACGTATTTTACGGTTAAATCTGCACTTTGCCGGGTCGTATCCGTCCCATCACTGACCAGATACGTAACGCCCTTGATTGTCGAGTCCTGGCTCACCGCCGGGGCGGTCCAGGTGACTTTACCGGCACCCGAAACGGTAGCACCGCTCAGTTTTTGCACGCCATAACTTAGGTTATCCCCGTCCGGATCACTGGCTTTAATCTGGTAAGTCAGCGTGGAATCTTCGGTAATTTTCGATGGAGGCGTGGAGTTAATGACCGGGGCGTGATTGGCTGTTCCTGCCGGCGGGGGTTGCACCCGGACCGGGTTATTTTTTTTGCTGCAGGATGCCAGCAGGGCGGCAGCGAACAGCAGCGCACCGGAAAGGGTTAGGTTAATATGTCGTCGGTTTCCTCTCACAAGATCCGTTATTTCCCATCACGTTACAGAAATTTGAGAACAGATACCACTTTAATTCATCGTTCTGGTGGTAATGGAAGCATATAACCGGCGCATTAAGCGGACGTTTTTCTCTTAGCCTTTTTGACGTTTGGGTTCGGTTTTTTCGTTTTGTCTGTTAAATTACAAATCAAAAACGCCGCTTATGCGCAGGGTCGTTAGTGGCAATTAATTCAAAACCTATAATCATGGACAAAAAAGCAATTAAAGATGAAATTTTAAAAATAATTACTGATGCTGGGAAAGAAATTACTGCTGATGAAATATTCGAAAAATTAAAAGCTCGTGTAGATCCAGGACGAACTCAGGAGACTATTCGTTCATTTATTAGAGAACTGGTTAATGATGCTTCAACCTTAATTGGAAGCTCAAATAATGGATATTTCAAAATTTCATCTAAACAAGATGTTCAGAAAGCAATTAGGTATTTGGAAAATCGCATTCCAGAATTACAAAAACGAATAAGAAAACTTTGTGATTCTTGGAATAATGAAAATCCAGATGATACAATTTAATAATTTCCTCTTGTAGACAATAAGTATCATTACTATATTTTAGTATGATTGAAAATTCAAGACATAAAATCCAATTCGGTAATGCCAATAATCTTTCAGAAGTGGAAGATAATTCTATTTCACTAATAGTGACTTCTCCTCCATATCCCATGATAGAGATGTGGGATAAGAGTTTTTCTACTCAAAACAATGATATTGCTAATGCATTAGAAAAAAATGAACCGAATCATGCATTTGAATTAATGCATGAAATATTAGATAGTGTTTGGAAAGAATGTCATCGTGTCTTAATAGACGGTGGTGTAGCGTGTATAAATATTGGGGATGCAACACGAACGATAAATAAGAAATTTCAACTATTTTCGAATCATGCCCGGATTATTTCTTCCTTTTTGAATCTCGGATTTTCCAATCTTCCAAATATTATATGGCGTAAACAGACAAATGCACCGAACAAGTTTATGGGTTCAGGAATGTATCCACCGGGAGCATATGTGACTCTTGAGCATGAGTTTATTTTAATTTTTAGAAAGGGAAACAAGCGAGTATTTTCATCACAAGATAAACAAAATCGAAGAGAAAGTGCTTATTTTTGGGAAGAGCGAAATAATTGGTTTTCAGATTTATGGGAATTGAAAGGAACTACTCAGATATTATCAAAAAATGGTTCAAGAGATAGAAGCGGTGCCTATCCTTTTGAAATACCTTATCGACTCATAAACATGTTTTCTGTTAAAGGTGACACAGTACTTGATCCATTTGTAGGAACAGGAACAACTTCTCTTGCAGCAATCGCATCTGGCCGAAATAGCATTGGTTACGAATTGGAATCTGAATTTTCATCTACCATTGAAAGTACGTTGTTGTCAGAATCAAATCTAAAATTAATCAACAATACAATTCGTAAACGTATACTAAACCATAAAGAATTCGTCAATCAGCGAATTGAAGAAAAAGGAAGGGAGAGCCTAAAACATTATAATGAATGGTTCGATTTTCCGGTTATGACGAGACAAGAAAAAGATTTAACTTTTCAATTTGTTGAGAATATTCTAAAATCGGACAGTGATATTTATAAGGCTTATTATGTTCAGGAAACTTTACTTGATTATCAGGGCTCTAATTCTCTTTTTTCACAAGTGTAGGTCAAAAATTAAATTCAATTGTGATGCCACTCTTTTTCTTTTCATAATAAATGAATTGAACGGTGATCTCCTCTGCTAGGCTTGCTTTTGATCTGTATGTATGTGGTTTAATACTTACCGGTATATATCCTATATATCCGTCAATTCCTTGGCTTTCTTCTTCTTTATTTGCTAGTCTATATGTTGTTTTTTTAATGTCAGCCACTTTTTTAAGTATAGCTTCCTGGAAACGAAGACCAATAAAGGTTTTATATAAAACTAAATCCTTAACCCATGTTTCTATCATTTCCCGGTCAATCTTTTTGATTGCATCTTTAAGTTTAATGACCATATCTTCAACTTTATCACTTGCCTTATCTCTTGCATTTGGGTGTCGTTTCTCATACCAATCAATCCATTCTTCTACTGTTCTTCCATCAAACTCTTGAATTAGGTCACTCATTTGTCCCACCACTTTAGGTCTGGTACCCTGTGAGTTTTGATTGGCCAAGTTTAAAATTTGTGTTGTGTATTTTGGATAATCTGGTACTTCACCTACAACTATATCCTGAATTTCTTCGTATTTGATTTTGACTTTTGTGCTCATAAATCGTTAAATAATTCGCTTAAAGAAATTTTAAAAGCATTTGCTATTTTTTCGAGATTAACAATGGACACATTCCTTTTACCCTGTTCTATACCGGCAATGTAGGTTCTATCTAAATCACAAAGGTTTGCAAATTGCTCTTGGCTTAAGCCCCTTTGGTGCCTTAAGTTACGAATTTTGTTTCCTATTTTATTTTTAATATTCATCGATAGAGAATAACACTATTGTAGTCTATAAATCAACGGACTATAAGTCACATATGCCACTAACAGGCGCATTAAGGGGACGTTTTTCGCTAAGCCTTTGCACATTTCCGTTCGGATTTTCCGTTTTGTCTGCTAAATTACAGTTCAAAAACGCCCCTTATGCGCAGGGTCGTTAGCACGCTTCATTCCCAAATACAAAATTTAGTCTGAAGTATACAATTTTTCATTCTTCTTAGTTATACTATAAGTATAAGGAAATCTAAAATTTGATACGCTATGACAACTAACACAAAAGAACTTAAAACCTTGCTTCACGAAAGCATTGAAAATATTGATGACGAAGCTTTTCTTAAGGCCATAAAAAATATTCTGGATCATAAGTATGAACCTCAGGAAAAAATTGCTCTGACTCCCGAACAAAAGAAACGCATTGAGCAAGCAAAAGAAAGTATAAAGCAGGGTAATTATCTAACCAATGACGAAGCGGACAAATTGGTAACTAAGTGGCTAAACGAATAATCTGGGCGCCACAAGCCGTGGCAGATCGTATTCAAATTTTGGATTATTGGTATAAACGTCTGGGAACAAAAGAGTATTCGCTAAAACTGGATGAAACCTTTAAGGAAACTGTCCAACTTCTTTCACGATTTCCGTTATTAGGTAGATCGTTAGAAAACCGTGAAGAGCGCGTATTTGTCAAAGATTATTACCAGTTTTTTTATTTAGACAAATCAGAAGATATCAAAATATTACATCTTTGGGATAGTCGCCGTAATCCTAAAAATTTAAACATTTGATTTCCAG
>DATFMK010000984.1:0-2190 GCA_035267005.1 Balneolales bacterium | reverse complement strand
CGCCAGTTACGGTGTCAAGCATAGGGAAAAACTTTATTTAGATAGTAGAGATTTTCTTGAGCATTTATATCAAAGGACATTGGATACCTATATTTTGGATCAGATTAATGCTCATCTTAATACATTTAGCAGTAGTAGTTGGTTCATCAAAAAAGGGCGATTTGGCATACAGGAAGGATTGAGTGCAGAAAGATCGTGGGGACCCGTGGCTACGATGGATGTCGGATTATATGGATCGGTGCCTATCGCAGCGCTCTTTCCCGATTTAAGTAAAGGAATCATGCGATCCTACAAAGAACTGCAAACACCGGATGGAAAAATTGCGCACGGATTAGCCAAAGGATTGGTCGAAATACAGGATACATCGGGAAGATCGTATCGAAGAGTTGATTTGCCGGCTGAATATGTCGTTCAAACCCTTCGTGATTATTTTTGGACAAACGACCGTGATTATCTGAAAGAAATGTGGCCATCCCTAAAAAAGGCTATCCGTTACATTCTCAACGACCGGGATGTTACAGGAAATTCAATGCCTTATATCAATGGGACAGAGTCGAGTTACGATAATTTTCCCATGTATGGTTTTTCCGCTTATGTAGTCACCTTGTGGCTGGCGGCAATGAATTCATCCATTGAAGCAGCCAAAGTGATGAAGGACAGAAAAGCGGAAAGAGAGTATCAGCACATTTTAGAAAAAGGGAAGAAATTATTTAAGGAAAAATTATGGACCGGTACCTATTTTCGTTTATATAACAATGATCATGGTGAACATAAAGGGAAAGATGATGGATGTTTCACCGATCAGATCATAGGCCAATGGGTGGGACATTTGAGTGGACTTCCTGAATTATATCTGAAAGAGGACGTGGACCAATCGCTCAAATCGATATTAAAAATGTCATTTGAATCGGGATTTGGATTACGCAACTGTAGCTGGCCGGGAGATCAATGGTATCACGAAATACCCAAAGGAGTATATGTAGATCAGGCCAATACCATGTGGTCCGGGGTGGAATTGGCATTCGCATCTTTTCTGATGTACGAGGGATATCATAAGGAAGCCATGCAGGTATTCGAAACAGTCAATGAGCGATATCGCAAAAATGGATTCTACTTCGATCATTTTGAATGGGGCGGACATTATTTTCGTCCGATGTCATCATGGACATTATTAAATGCCGTTTTGGGACTTAATATAAATCAAGGAACCTTTACGTTTTCTCCCAAATTGGATAAGAAAGAAATGTGCATCCTTTTCGCGGCGCCTTCGGGAACGGCACATTTTGAACGGCAATTTGTTAAGGATAAACAACAAATCAGTATAAAGGGGTTAAGTGGGAATATACGGATGAATCGGCTCAGACTCTCTGGATTTAATAACAATCAAAGTAATGTAAACGTAATGCGAAATGGTAAAAAGCTATCTGTCCGGACCCATTATAATCATCAAGATGAGATGTTAACAATAGACTTTCGAAAATCCATTGCAATAACATCAGGGGATCAACTGATCGTAATGTAGGCTTTCTTGATAGAAGGTTTCCGAAAAATGAATGTTAAACAATAAATGAAGTATACCTATGGAAAAAGTCGCTTTTAAAATGAAATTAATACAGGGGTATGAAGATGAGTATAAAAAAAGACATAATGAGATCTGGCCCGAACTGGTTGAGCTTCTGAAAAAAGCCGGTATCAGTGATTACACAATCTTTCTGGATGAAGAAACTTCCACACTCTTTGCCGTTCAGAAAGTGGATGATAAGAATGATATCGAACTCGACAAAACAGAGATCATGCAGAAATGGTGGGAACACATGGCCGATATCATGGATACCAATCCAGACGATTCACCGGTTGTAATACCACTTAATAAAGTTTTTCATTTGGATTGATGGGATGTGGGTTATACTTGAGTGGCGATTTTTTTTAAAGTGTTCGATGAACAATAGAATGTTTAAAAAATACACCATTTTTAAAATAATTGGTAGATAATAAATATTTGATATTTAAATATTTATATAGATTGATGTAAAATATCTATCTTTTTATTGTGGTTCTAATTAATTCTTATTTTATGATAAGAAATTTTACACCAAGCTCTTATTTATTAAAAAGATTTTGTTGAATACTTGGCTTAATATATTATATTGAATCATAGTTTCAATTGTGAACATATGTTCTTAAAAAGAA
>DATFMK010000983.1:0-6897 GCA_035267005.1 Balneolales bacterium | reverse complement strand
AGACGGTTTCAAACGCATCGCGATATCAGCTGTGGCAATATCCGAGGATTCTTGAATAACCCGTGGAAAAGTCATTGTTCCGAGCGGTTCATGATCCCGCATCCACTGACCGTGGATTAATTTCTTACCATCTTTGGGTGTTTTGAATTTCTCATTCATGGTAATGACACCTTGTTGAATAGCAGCGGTGGCCGTCACCAATTTGAAGGTGGATCCCGGCTCAATCATGTCCGAAATGGCATAATTACGCCGGTTCTCATGAATAGAGACACCGGGACGATTTGGGTCGAATGTCGGATAATCAGCCATGGCTTTGACGGCTCCTGTTTTAGGATCCATGACAATAGCCGTGCCATATTCCGCTTTCGATCGTTTAACACCATCGCGAAGCTCTTCTTCTACAATGGCCTGTATATGAACATCGAGAGTCGTTTTAAGTGAGTATCCATTGATCGGTCGTTTTCGGGGGGCACCGACAATGGCTTGAATATGGTTTTGCCGGTCACGACGGACCTGCTGCAAGCCATCTTCACCTTTGAGTTGTTCGTTATAATACGCTTCCAAACCGGTCATGCCGTTCATGTTATGATTAACATAACCGAGTACATTGGCAGCTAATGAGTCGTAATTATAGCGTCTCTTATATCGTTCGTTAAGAATAAGGCCGTGTATATCGAGTTGTTTGAGGGCGTCATAAGCATCAATGCTTACCGATTTATTCAACACGACATACCTGGATTGGGAGGGAGCCATTCGTATCTTATGAAGATAATAATGGCTGGTATGAGGAGTATATTTGGCCAATGTTGAGCAAACAGAGAGGATTTTATGAGTCGTTATTTTGGGAAAATGGGGATCGATGGCGATATGGTAAGCTACTGTATTTGTAGCCATAATTTTTCCATGATCGTCGAGAATGTCGCCTCTTTGGGCGGTGATGGGAATATAACCGATGGCCTGGTCGCTCCATAGTTTACGGAGGTTTTTACCCTGCCATATATCAATACGTAAAATTTGAAACAGTATGGCACATGGCAGGAGAAAAACCAACCCCAGCATCAAAAACATGCGATTGAATATGCTGTTCTGTACCTCTTTCATTTATCCTTTATGATGATAACTTTGTCTGCCGGTCCTCCATTAATAAGACCAAGCTTTTTTGCCTTACTGTAAATTTCAGCTGGACCGATCATTCGATCGTATGTAAATTTCCGGTCCTCGTAAATTCGTTTTGTCTTCGTGTAATTTTGTTTTAAATGATTGACTTCTTTAAGTAATCGTTGTGTTTCAAATACGTGATTTAAGTACAAAAGGCCCGATAAACCAATGATGATAGAACCTACAATAATTTTCCATGGTTGTATCTTCGACCATTTTAAATGTTGTTCACTTGATTTTTTCTTTCCGTTTTTGACTCCGTACTGCGGAATCGAGTTTTTTTTGTTGGGACTGAAAACTAAATCGGGTCCCTTCTTAAAATTCGCATTACGTTTCTGATGTCTGCCGGGTTTATTTTTCCGGCGTACATTAGGTTTTACTTTTTTATCTGATTTTACTGGTGAATGTATAAACATCCTTTATCCGTTACGATTTTACTCCTACTCGCAATTTTGCACTTCTGGCGCGGGGATTTTGGCCGATTTCCTCATCCGATGCTCGAACAACTTTACGTGTTAACATCGAAATATCAGAAAGAACATTTCCGTAAAAATCTTTCTGAACTTTACCTTCCAAATTTCCCGCTTTAAAAAAATTTTTTACCAATCGATCTTCCAAAGAGTGATAAGAAATAACGACGAAACGCCCGCCCGATTCCAATATTTTTAAACCAGCTTTAAGGGCATTTTCAAGCATTTCCAGCTCTCGGTTCACTTCAATGCGGATAGCCTGAAATACTCTGGCTACCGATTTTGTGGAATGAGGTCCTTTAACAACACTTTCAATAATTTTCCGGAGTTCGGAAGTTGTTGAAACGGGTCGTTTTTCTACAATTGCACGAGCAATACGACCACTTTTACGTTCTTCTCCGTATTTGTAGAGAATGTTTTTGAGCTGAGAAATATCATAGGTATTAACCACTGTTGCGGCTGATATACCTGTAAATTTTCCCATTCTCATATCGAGTGGTGCATCTTGTTGAAATGTGAAGCCTCTTTCCGGAGTATCTATCTGATAACTTGAAACGCCAAGATCCAGAAGAATACCACTAATATTTCCTTGTATTTCGGGTGGCAATATGACATCCATATAACCAAAATTCCCCAAAACAGCCTGAAAACGAGGATCTTCACCTATACGCGTTTTTGCCGTCACAATTGCATCCTCATCTTGATCTATGCCAAAGAGCTTACCTCTATTTTTGAGCCGGGTCAATATTTCAGTCGAATGTCCGCCACCGCCCAGAGTGCCGTCTACATAGATGCCATCTGTTTTGGTGATCAGGTAATTAACCGCTGTCTGAAGAAGTACGGGTTGATGAAATTCAGGTTCTGAAGTTTTCATTCGTCTTCCAAATTTCCCATTACTTCTTCAAAGAGTTCCTGATACGACTCGAAACTCAAATTTTCATCTTCGATTGCTAATTCATCGGGTGACCATAGCTCAATGCGTTCACCGCTGCCGATAAATATGACTTTTGAATCAATACCCGACCATTCCATTAATTTTGAAGGAATGGCGATCCGGTTTTGTTTATCCAAAGAAACATCTTCGGCGGATCTTAAAAAATTTCGAACTGCCGTTCGGCCACGTTTTGCAAAAACATTAACCTTCGACAATTTTGCTTCTACTTTTTCCCATTCATCCTGTGGGTACAAATAGAGGCATTTTTCAAGACCTTTTAAAATAGTAAACCGTTCCTGTGCCTGCGGATTTAAATATTTCCGCAACTTGGCCGGGAAGCTCGCGCGTCCTTTATTATCGACCGAGTGTTCATATTCTCCTTTAAAACTGGACACAGGTAATTCCTAACTATCATTACTATATTATTTTAAAACGACTCATTGGGAAGGTGTGGTAAAATCTCCCACTTCTTCCCACTTTATACCACAAAGTACCCGAAAGTATACTATTTTGTCAAGAAAAGAATGATACGGAAACAAACTTTTTTCAATGATTTAAGATGATTTTGTCCGACTTGGGGTATAGGTGGGTCGTATATCTTTTTATATCAATAGCTTAAGTGTGTATATATACAATATATGTGTTAAGAATTTATAATAGATAAAATTGTAATATAGCGGCTTAAAAGTGGTAGAAAATCTCCAAAATTTGAAAAGCAGCTGTAAATCTCAGGTATTTGATAATGAGGGGGAGAATAAAAAATAAGCGGTATATTCTTGTTCCCAAAGTCTCTTTGGGAATACCTGACAGGAAGCTCTGCTTCACATCATAGGCCTGCTATGAGTCTACACAATTTTTTGAATGAACGACGTAAATTGATCCATTCCGGTAACCGGCTGCTTATTGATCTTATTCTTTAGAGGATTGATGTACATTTGTTCACTCAGATTGACGTCATTCTGAACTTGATTCAGAATCTAACCAAAGCATGCCATAGGTTTGAAACCGAAGTTATAAAGGCAAAAACATATTTTCCATTGATGTTTTAAACAATGCTCAAAGCCATAAACTATAAGATTCCGGGTCGCGGTCCGGAATGACGTCGATAGAGATGAATGACAAGCTTTTTATAAAAAGCCCAGACACAATCCAACCTGAAAACGACGTCATTCTGAATTTAATTCAGAATCTAACCAAAACATTGCCATAGGTTTGAAACCGAAGTTATAAAGGCAAAAACATATTTCCCATTGATGTTTCAAACAATGCTCAAAGCCATAAACTATAAGAGTTCGGGTCGCGGCCCGGAATGACGACGATAGAGATGAATGGCAAGCTTTTTATAAAAAGTCCAGACACAACCCAACCTGAAAACGACGTCATTCTGAACTTGATTCAGAATCTAATCAAAGCATTGCCATAGGTTTGAAACCGAAGTTATAAAGGCAAAAACATATTTTCCATTGATGTTTTAAACAATGCTCAAAGCCATAAACTATAAGATTCCGGGTCGCGGCCCGGAATGACGTCAAGTGTGCAATGGTTTTGAAACTATGGTTAATTCGTTTTATAAATCCTGAATTCGGTCAGTAATGATGATTCCATCTGATATAAGATCGGTTTTGCATTCCCAACGGGACGTTGGGAACGAGAGTATACTTCCTAAAAAATCGTAGGGACGTTGCATGCAACGTCCCTACGAATGTTAAATAAAATATTTGTTTTTTTTGCGTATTATCGATTACCGCAAAATGGAGTCACTTATCTTTTGGATATCCGACAGAAGACCGGCAGCGGTTACAGTACGTCCGGCACCGGGACCTTGAATAATGAGTGGAAACTCGTGGTATCGTTTAGTGTATATAGCAATCAGATTCCCCGTTCCTTTAAGTGATCCAATAGGGGAGTCGGCCGGCAGGGTTTGTACCCCGACATTAATTTGTCCATTTTCCAATGTGCCGATATAGCGTAATACCTTATTCTCTTTTTTTGCTTCATTTATTCGTTGTTCCCAAACGGGATCGTAATCTTTAATCCTCTCAATAAATTCCTGTCGGGTAACATTCGTAAGTTCTTCGGGAACAAGCGACTCAACATTAATTTCATTACGTTCGATCTGATATTCGGAGGTTCGGGCAAGTGTGATGAATTTACGTGCAACATCCTCGCCCGATAAATCATCACGTGGATCCGGTTCAGCATATCCCATTTTGCGTGCCTTGATGATTGTATCACTGAAAGAATGTCCGTTTTCAAGTTCCCCAAATAAATACGTCATAGTTCCCGACAGTGCTCCGGTTATTTTCTCAATTTCATCTCCCGAAATAATCAGATCCCGCAATGTTTGGATAACTGGCAGTCCTGCACCAACCGTTGTTTCATATTTATAATGAACATTATTCTCAACGGTTAATTTCTTTAGGGCATCATAATAATCTTGTTCCTGAGTATTGGCTATTTTGCTGGGGGTAGCGATATGAACGCCACTTTCGAGCAAGTGTTTATATTGAAGTGCGACATCCAGCTTTCCTGTAGCATCAATAAAAACAGTTCGGTAAGAAAATTCACTGGTTAATTTATCGATGATCAACGACCAATCGG
The DNA here is from genome assembly GCA_035267005.1 of Balneolales bacterium. Taxonomy (GTDB): domain Bacteria; phylum Bacteroidota; class Rhodothermia; order Balneolales; family DATFMH01; genus DATFMH01. The sequence continues at coordinate 1,734 of DATFMK010000983.1, read as the reverse complement.
TCGGATCTCCATTTTCCAATTCTTTATCCACCTTGTCAGGGGCGATGCCGAGCGGATTCCAGATCATATGCTTGCTGTCGCAAACACCGATGATGTTGTAATCAACTTTAGAACCTTTCAATTCATTCAACAGGTTCAGTAACTCACCGCCAATAGTTCCGACTCCAGCGATAAATAAACGTACGCGGTTATTGGAGATACAAAAATGATCGTTGATGAGTCGAATGGCCGGAACCGCTTTATCCGTTGGAAGGATAAAAGTAAACCGGCGGTTTTCAACTTCCTTGGCGTAGGCCATGGGAACAATCTTATTATCCGCCATGACCGCAAGTATTTTACTGGTCAGACCATTATCACGATATAACTTATTTCCAATTACAGTGATCATGCTGATTTCCGAAGAGGTCGTGGGTGATTCGAGTAATTTATCCTCAATCTCTTCTGTAAACTCACTGACCAGCTCTTCCTGTGCTTTTTTAGCGTGATTGCTGCGGACTACCAGTGAAAATCCAAGATTTGAGGATGCTGAGGCGTTAAAAAAGACATCCATTTCGTTTTTGTGCAGACGAGTTAACGCCCGGGTTAACAAGGAAGGAATTTTTTCCAGGCCGTAACTTTTCAATCCGATTAAAGTCAAATCATTCTTTATGGAAACAGAACGTAAAAGACCGTACTCATTTTCTTTTTTTGATGTTACCAGTGTGCCTTTGGCGCTTGGATCAAAGGTGTTTTTGATAACAATAGGAATGTTCAGTTGTTCAAGCGGCAGCACGGTGCTCGGATGCAAAACATTAGCACCAAAATGGGCCATCTCCGCCATTTCCGAATAATTCAAATTGGAAATCTGCAACGCTGTCGGAATCTTATTCGGGTCGGTCGTGAAAACACCATTAACATCCGTCCAAATTTCAACCTTATTTGCATTAAGGATCTTTCCGATGATACCTGCTGTGTAATCCGAACCAGAACGTCCCAATGTTGTAATCTGATCATCAACAGTGGAACCGACATAACCGGTAACCACCGGAATATAATTGGGGAGAGGAAGTAACTTCTCATGAATGAGTTCGCGAGTGGTTTTAAAATCAACATTTGCGTTGCCAAAACGATCGTTTGTGCGAATGAGATTTTGCGATTCGAAAGGCCGGGCCGTGGAACCGGAATCGGTAAGTAAGGTAGAAAACAGATGACAGGATAATCGCTCTCCAACAGATAAAATATGATCTTTCAGCGCATCGGTAAGCGTATGGCTTTTTTTGAGTTTCCCTAAATTAAAATCCAGCTCATTGAATAATATTTCAAACGTATCGATCAGTGGCTTGATGTTAGTACTGGAAATAAGTTCAAGCGCCGTGTTTACGTGGCGTTCTTTTAAAGAAGCGACTTCCGTTTTCCATTCCGGATCGTTGTTTTGAATCTGTTCGATGATGGTAATCAGATGGTCAGTAACCCCACCCATTGCCGAAACAACGATGATGGTTTTGACCTGTTTACTTTTTTGGGAAATAATTGAGGCCGCACGTTTCAGTAACTTCGAGTTTGATAATGAAGTGCCTCCGAATTTAATAACTTCCAGATTTTCCACGGTTTCTATTATTTACTGAATATTTTTTTTGATGTTTTTACTAAAAAAGGCGATATGACAGATTTCATCTGTTCAAATTCTATTAAGAATGCATCATGACCATGTACAGATTGGATTTCTGCAAATGTACCGTTACTTAATAAACTGGC
>DATFMK010000982.1:0-2404 GCA_035267005.1 Balneolales bacterium | reverse complement strand
GTGGTCGGTGGTCATAGAATAATCTAATTTAACAGCTACTTTTATTAAGTAGATAGATTATAAGCTAAATCGAACCTCACGTTAAAAAAAGTTATCCCGGATTAATTAGAATTTTATCTCGAACTCACATTAGTTACACTTCAACACTTCTTCATTCACTATAATCAATTATTATCACTAAACTTAATCACATCCGATTATTTATTATAACTAATTGATTTTCAAGCTTTTTCTCACGTTTCATCCAACATTTTAAATGACCATATCGTTATTAATAATGAAACAATTATTAATCATAAAGACGCTATGGTACTATGAAAAAATTATTAGTTTTTTTATCACCAGTCTTATTATTGATGTTGGTTAGTTGCTCTTCCTCAGGACAACTGACAAAAAGTAAACAACCGCATAAAGTCATTTTATCTTCTTTGCATGTACAATTAAATAACTTTGATAATGATGACTTTTATAGTGGAGATTACGGTACCTTGTTATTATCACTTAGGGATGACGCCATGGAAAATGCCGATTTGGGTGAAGTCCACCAAGTTTTTAATAAAAAACAAAACAAAGATGTTAAAGCCGAATTGGATACAACATTCACGGTAATCAAAGACAGTTTAAAAAAATACAACTGGCATTTACTTCCTGCTGATTATTTGAAAGGAAAAATCGCTTATGACTCTTATGGTTACCCCGAAGGTGGTAAAACATCTTATAAACTCAAGAAAGGAGAAACCTTTCTAAAAGTATCCATGTACTTATCAGCTAATGACTTGCAAACCAATTACGAAACTCCGGTCGATTTCGAAATCATTTATCAACCGCGCCTGGGACTGGATGTTAAAATGATCGGTTCCGACGGTAAAACTATTTGGAAACGGGAAACGTTTGTTAATGCAGATCAAAGCATCATTATTGATGAAAATCATGTAGGTGGGATTCAAAGTCTAAAGATAGAACAAACTCCTTCGTTATCCGGAATGGTTCAGCAGGCGCTTAAACAAATGCTGAAAGAGAAAAAATCATAACGTTTACATAATTTTCATAATTAACCTGAGTTCGAGATAATTTTATGATAAAATATCAACATAACTGACCATCTTTACGTTTAGAAGATCTCTCACCCAAAAAGCAGGTTCGAGATGAGGCCACTAAATGTTTTTTTTAATTTCACCATTATTTATCGCCGATTCGCGTCATTTCGACCTGAAGGAGAAATCTTCAGAGTGAAGTAGCAATTAAAAACGCTATTTAAAAAGATTTTATCTCGAACTCACGTTAATTAAATACTTTATAAAGTCTTTGTGCCTTTCTTTTGTCGTCAATGATCTGTGGAAGCTGTGATAAAATTAAAATTCTAATTCATTTGCCTTAAATAATTTTGGCGCTCGCGCGATTTCGCTTTGCTTACCCACTCTCAATCTCACGAAAGCATTCGGGACAAGTTCTCCCTTTCACGGATAAATCCACGACAGGGCGAGAGGCTCTTCAACAAAACTCAATAACAATTAAAAAATTAAGGTGCCTTGTCGCTTGCATTGTTTTTTTTCACAGCCTCTGCAGTCGGCGGTCATTAAAAAAACGCCTTCTGTCTAAACAATATTAACTTCTCGTTCCAGCTGAATACCAAATTTTTCATAAACTGATTTCAGGATTTTTTCAGAAAGGTTATAAATTTCCTTACCAGTCGCATTTCCATGATTAACCAGTACAAGGGCTTGATTTTTGTAAGTTCCCGTATTGCCAATCACCTTCCCTTTCCATCCACATTGTTCTATCAGCCAGCCCGCCGGTACCTTAAAACGGTTATTCCCAAGTGGATAAAACGGTATATCATTAAATGCGCTCTGTAATTCATTAAGCCGATTACCACCTATTTTCGGATTTTTAAAAAAGCTTCCGGCATTTCCGATTTTGGAAGGATTCGGTAACTTGAACCTTCGTATTTTGATTACAGCATCACTTATTTCTTTTATTGTTACATTATCCTCGGTACATCCCATTTCTGTTATACTTTTCTTCAAGGATCCATAAGTCAAATTGGGCTTGGGATCTTTATCCAATCGAAGCGTGACCGAAACAATGGCATATTGCCCTTTTAAACGATTTTTAAAAATGCTGTCCCGATATCCAAATTGACAGTCCTCTTTATAAAAAGTTTTAACTTCACCGCTATTAAGATGTATCGCCTGTAAAGAATGAAATACATCTTTTATTTCTACACCGTAAGCTCCAATATTCTGCATCGGGGCGGCCCCTACTGTTCCGGGTATCAATGAAAGATTCTCTATTCCCCCATAATTTTGATCGACACAATGCCGTACCAGTTCGTGCCATATCATACCAGCACCCGATTCTATATAAACATATTTCTGCTCTTCATTGACTACACAAACACCTT
>DATFMK010000981.1:0-2063 GCA_035267005.1 Balneolales bacterium | reverse complement strand
TGGTAAGATTATTTTTTTTTAGGATAAAATAGCACTATTAAAACTCACATAACGATTTAATATAGATAGAAATTCGATCCATAAGTTTTATGGACATGTTTTAAAGCGTAGATTGTATGAGCTGTTCCAAAATAACTCTTAATTTTAAATGGTTGGATGAATCATGACTTTTAAAAATCTAAATGTCGATCGCAATAAGTTTGACGAAACCATTCAAGAGTGGGCCGGTCTTGATGAAAAAATTGAACCTGTAAAGAAAGGGCATGGTTATCATTTCTGTATCCCGAAAGATAACAGCGAGGCTCTTCTGGTTGTTTATTATAAAAATGACGGAACAACGACCATAGATCCAACAGCTGGGAAAAACAGAGAACTTTCTAAAGAAATTGCTGAATATATTAAGGAAACGTGTTTAATTACTAAAAGAAAAAGCTTTAGTCTATCTTTTAAAGAAGTTTCCGATGAAGATTTTTCACTCTTGTTAGAATTTATAACTGAAGAGCTCGGTGCCAATATTAACGAAGATAACATATCAGATACCCGCAGACTTTTAAGGGTTAAAGGCCCCTTTAAGGATGAAATAGTAATAACATATTACAATAATAAAACGGTACTTGTTCAAGGTAAGCCATTAAATCTATACGTAGAAATTAAATTGTTCTTTTATAAGATACTTTCTTTTGAACAGGTTGTAAAAACAGAGGCTGACACTTATAAAGTTGATTTAGATGTTGAAGAAATCAGGCATGAGTTAGAATCTTATTTGCCCACAGCGTTTTCTTTTCTTGATGATAGACTTATTAGGATTCTAACGCCTTCATTATCCCTGACCAAACTGGATGTCCAAATGGAGGATTATTCTTCATTTGCTTTCCCAGCACTAAGGGGCTTGGAAGGATATATTCGACAGCTCCTTAAGCTTAAGGGCAATGATAATGGAGTAAAAAATGCCAATAATCTTGGGAGTCTTTTCAAAGAGGACGTTAAGAACTATTCTTGGCTACAAGAATTTGCTATCGCTGATATTTCCTGCGATGCAACATGCAGCGCATTAGAAAAATCATATAATTTCTGGAAATCGAAAAGACATCCATATTTTCATGTCGATAGACACATACAGATGACTCCTATAATCTGGAATAAAGGGGATGCTGAGACAATAATTCATGAAGCATTGACCTTAATTGAAGAAACATATTCTCAAATTATTTTATAATGAATTCTTACTACAAAATAATAAAAACAACCGTAGAGCCATACCCGTACATTGTATTTGCGACCAGTTACTTAAATCCGATGGACCAGAAGGAAGCTTTAGAAAAAGATCTCAGACAGATTGGCGTGAACGGTAAAATCCTTTTTGATCTTCTACTTTCCCATGGAAATACACCGGACCGTTTTTTTGAGGCCTTTTTCAATGGGGAAAAAATTAGTGAAGAGAGCTTGAAAAGCACGGAATCAATTTCAAAAAAAATTAAAGAAATTTCTATAGACTTTTATCATAGCCAGCAGCATTTTTTGGAAAATAGCGTTCTTTCAAAAGCACAAAAATTTTTAATTAGAAGGAAAAAATTGCTTTAGGAGGTATGTTGAATGCTATGCAGCATTTTTTACATATTTTGTTCGAAGATCTCATCTGCTGGCAATTCATTGCTCATGGCTGCTTGTCTAGCTAATTGGTCACATCGCTCATTACCTGGAATGTTAGCATGCCCTTTGATCCATTTAAAATCGACTAAAGACTGATCACATAAATCTAAAAGCCGTTGCCATAAGTCGGAATTTTTGGCGGGCTCCGTTTTATTTCGCATCCAACTGTCTGCTTGCCACCTTTTTGCCCAGCCCTTTGCTATTGCATCCACAACATATCTCGAATCACTATATAAAATAACAGAGTTATGTGGCTTTATGCTTTCCAGTGCTGAAACACACGCCATTAATTCCATGCGATTATTTGTTGTCAGCCTATATCCTCCAGATATTTCCGACATTTTTTCCCCTTTGATTATAACTGCAGCAAAGCCGCCTGGCCCCGGGTTACCTAATGAACCTCCATCAGTATA
>DATFMK010000980.1:0-3930 GCA_035267005.1 Balneolales bacterium | reverse complement strand
TTTCTCTTGATAGAAAAGTAACCAAAAGATCAAGACTAATTTAACTTGCTCGCCGGACTCAACTTAGTATCCCTCATTCGTTTTTATCCGGCAGAGCTTCAGACAGAAATTAGTCATCTTTTCTACTCAGTATCGTTGTTGCTTATTCGCTTAGTAATCTTTTGTGAACTTTAATTAACTATCCCCAAGAGAAACGAATACTTATTTTGTCGAATTCATTTTAAAAAACTTTATCAAATAAAAAAAGGCCGTTTAAAACGGCCTTTTAACATTTAATCTTAATATAAGTTAATGAGCTTATAAGTCGATCAACTCAAGCATATTAACCCATTCGAAAATGGAACCCCTGTCAGCTATTACCGCTGGTATCCGGTTTGGTATTAACGGGATATCCGTCAATTAAGATACTTTTACCGGAAACAGCTACGGTTTCACCAATTTTGAGTCCGTTGTTAATCATGACCCAATTACCACTGGATTGACCTTCCTGTATTTCCTGGGAATAGGCTTTTCCATTTCTGATGACCCATACAATAGAGCGTCCTTCCTGTTGGTCAATGGCATCTTGCGGAATGGCCGGTTGATTTTTTAAGGCTGGTAAATCGAAGTTAGCTGAACAGAACATTCCGGCAGGGATTCGGTTATTCCGGTTATCAACCCGAATTTTAACCATGAAGGTACGGCTGGAAGTATCAATACTCGGATTGACTTGAGATACTTTCCCTGTAATCGGTTTATATTGATTCAGGAAAGTGAGTTGGACAGGCAATCCTTTAGGTACACTTCCGGAGTATCTTTCAGGAACATCCATTTCGGCTTCTAAAACGGAGAGATCTTTAATTTCCAATGCCGATTCTCCAACACTGGCAAATTCACCCGGGAGCATAAGCCGTTTGGTGATATATCCATCGAATGGAGCACGAATGGTGGTATCATCGAGTTTCTGTTTGGCATTATCACGAGCCGCCTTGGCCTGCATCAATCCGGCTTTAGCCTGCTCGTAAGCGGCATCCGCCTGATCTTTTTGCTGAGCTGTGGCTGAACCCGCTTTATATAATCCGTCGATACGTGTTTTGTTCTGTTTGGCATTTTTGTACTGTGCCTGAGCACGACTTAAATTGGCTTGAGCCTGTTCTAATGTCAGTTTATAATCCACCTGACGAATCTGAAGTAACAGGTCGCCTTTATGAACATGGTCACCGATATCCACATAAACATGGGTTATACGACCACCAACCTGAGTACGCAGCTCTGCACGTTTTTTTGCTACCAATGTACCTGTTACGTTGAACTTGCGTCTAAAGCTTTTCCCCTTAACCTGAGCGGTTCCCACTGTTGCCGTATCACTACGGAAAGCGGTAGTTTGCTGATTATTGGAGGAATCTTCCTTTTTACTACCGCAAGCTGACAATCCGAATAGCAGGCCTGCTAACAGAAGCGTTGTGCCGAATTGTCGAATACGAAGGAATCTCGTTCGCTTAATCATAATTTCCTCTGAACGTTACAAATGATGTTTTATGAATTTTCACTGTTTGATTTTTTTGAAAAAAGTCCTTTTACCCAATCTGTCGCATCATCGAATAGCAGGTAAACTACCGGAATGACTAACAGGGTTAACATGGTGGATGTGACCATACCACCGATTACGGCTATACCCAATGGCTGACGCGTTTCCCCACCTTCACTGATAGCCAGGGCTACAGGGACCAGCGCGATAATAACGGATGCCGCTGTCATGAGAATCGGCCGCAATCGCAACCGGCCCGCGGTTATGATCGCCGATATCTTATCATCACCCTTGCGCCTCTGCTGATCTGCCAGGTCCACAAGCAGAATCGCATTCTTGACCACCAGGCCAACTAACATAATAATACCGATGAAGGTGAAAATGTTTAAGGTGACACCCGTTAAGAACAGCGCACCGAATACTCCGATCATTGTTAATGGTAATGATACGAGAATCGTGAGCGGATGTATGAACGATTCGAATTGAATAGCCAATACCATGTATACAATCAGAATCGATATTTCGAGAGCCTGCATCATGTAGCCGAACGACTCAACCATGTTTTGACTCTGTCCGCCCAATTCGGTAGACCATTTTCCGTTTTTGGGTAAATATTGTTTGACCACATTTCGTACGATATTCAAACCGGTACCGGTTGATATCCCTTTGGTATCCGCATAGATTGTTACCGATTGCATCCGGTTATACCGGTTAATTACGTTTGGTCCTTTACCAACCTGATAATTGATGAGGTTAGCTGCTTTCATGAGGTGTCCATCGGCTCCGCGAGTTTCGATCTCATCGAGGTTGGATGGTTTATCCCGGTAATCGGGTTGAGCCTTTACTCTAATTTTATACCGATAACCGTCGTGTGTATATTTGGCAACGTCCATTCCGCCAAAAAGAGCGTAAATCTCATTTGAAATAGAACGGACATTAACGCCAAGATTATAGGCTAAGTCACGATTAATATCTACCTGAATATTCGGTTTGGAAAGTCGCAAATCGGTATCCAAATCCACAAAATCACCTTTGGATTTTAAATTCTTGATCACTTGCTGACTTATCTTTCCAAGTTTCTGGACATCGGGTCCACGGATAATATAGGTAATATCGGCCTGACGACCTCCTCCACCTGCGTTCGATACAGGGGAAACCGCGATCGTCATATTCGGGAATTTTTTGTTGAAGAGATTACGGACTTTGGCCATCAACTGTTGCTGACTAATATCCCGTTTATCTTTGGGAACCATATTGATTCGGAAGTTACCTTTGTTTACCTCTTGACTGGCGCCGCTACCCACCGATCCAAAAACCGATTTGATTTGTTTATCTTTGAATAACAATTGTTCCATACTGTACATTTTCTGATTCATCTCGTGGATGGATGTACCGGTAGGCATCTCAAAACTAACCTGAAACCGCGATTCGTCTGATTTGGGTATAAATTCGGTACCAATAAAAGGCAGGAGAGACAAACCGCCAATAAACGCTGCCAGTGCAATGCCCATTACAGCGCCGCGGTGACGAATACCCCATTTCAGGGTTTTTGCGTAAAACTCTTCTAACCAGGTAAAAAATTTCTCAAGTGTATTATAAAACGCATTGTGTTTTTTCTCGTGTTTCAATAATCGGGAACACAAGAATGGGGTCAGTGTGAACGAAACGAATAAAGATATGATCATCGTGATCGCTACGGTCATACCGAATTGGTAGAAGAATCGACCGATTATTCCTTTCATAAACGCTACCGGCAGGAATACAGCCACCACTGTAGATGTAGCGGCTAGAACGGCAAAACCTACTTCTGTTGTACCGACACTTGCCGCTTCCATACCTTTTTCACCCATCTCGACGTGCCTGAAAATGTTTTCAAGCACAACGATGGTATCGTCAATGACCAGACCAACGGCAAGGGACATTGCGAGCATTGTAAGGTTATTAACCGTGAAATTCAGGGCGTTCATAATGATGAAACCACCAATCAGTGAAATCGGGATAGATACAATACTGATGAGCGTAATCCGTAGGTTACGCAAGAACACAAACATGATGATGGCTGTCAGGATGACTCCGAGTATGATATCGAATTGTACACCGCCAATCGATTTCTTAATGAAGTTTGAGTTATCAGAAGCAATTTGGACATCGATACCTTTCGGTGTATTCGCCTTTAACTGTTTGACCTTTGCCTTAATCGCGTTGGCTACAGCAACGGTATTGGCTCCGCTTTGTTTACGAATCCCTAAGCCAATCGTGGGAATTCCATTAAAGTGAGCAATCGTCCGGTAATCCTCCGTTCCTGTCTCTACTTTAGCGACATCCTTTAGATAGGTCGTCTGCCCGTTATGAGATTTTATGACGAGATTACTCAACCCCTTCGGAGTGAGATATTCTCCCTGCACCTTAATAGTGTATTCTTT
>DATFMK010000979.1:0-6411 GCA_035267005.1 Balneolales bacterium | reverse complement strand
TCATCAACCTGATTCATATACGATTGCATATAAGCCATACTCCGGATCAGGATATAATGGTGATAGGGAAAATATCCATCATAACTCGTAATCTTCCTGAAATAAAACGCATTTACATTATCAGACATAGATCCGTAGTACCAGGTCATGCCATCTATATTTTGTTCAATATTATCCGGCGGACCATAAAGGATATAGATCATTCCGGGATCGGTTTTCCAGCCTTCTTTGTAACTACTGAAATACTTGTTGGCTGCCTCAACACGAGAGTAATAAGTGTTAATTACCGATTTTGCCAAATTCTTATTGGGTATTAACTTTCCCCACAGGGCATCGAAAGCCTGTTTTAAAGAATCCGGACTATGATAGCTCATCAATCGTTTATACTCTTTGGGATAAGTTATATAAACCATGGCATCCGCCAGTTCGTAGATCGTTTTCACATGAGGATATCCCGGGCTTTTGATAGAAAAGTCGCGGGCCTTATAAAATATCGTGGAGTCTTTCCGCTGTCCGGTTATTTGAACACGGTAATTGCCTTCTTTTAATCTTGGAAGAATAAAATCGACCGAAATAGTACCCTGAAGGCCATGTAGATTTCTATCCACCGTCTGCACAGTATCATTTTTCTTGTAGTTAATTCCTATATATCCCAGACTGCCTTGGGTCGGGGAGATATAATTGGGTGGACTTGCCGGCATGGTATCTGTTCGAAACCGAAATAAGCGCATCGTCAGTTGATCATTATTATCAGCTGATTTTAAATGGAGCTGGATTGAGGCTTTTAATGAGTCAATGGATTTTGACAGATTATAATTGACTTCCGGCTCAAACTTCTGAAGCGTTGCAGATGTTGATTTTTTATTGCTCTTACCTAATAAGCGAATACTGCCACCGGCTAATGATTCCTTATTAACATTCGGAATCGTGCAGCTGACCATGTGGTTGATGTATTTACCAGATTGATCGTCGTTAACTAAGGCCACTATCCGGTAATTACCAGGACCTGCTAAAACAGAATATTGGAAGTGATACGTTTTTAAACCTGTCGTTTCATTATAATTGTTAACTGTGATTTCTTTAGTGAACGACTTACTGTGTTGTTGACTTGGTTGCGGATCAACCCGGATAATTCGTAACGTGATCTCAATTTTAGATGTAAAGGTGTGCTTCCCATTATTTGATTTAAAGATCAATCCGCTGTAAGGGATATCGAGGTAAACATTTATCCCGGTGTTTTCATCGGGATGCATCATGGTATAAGCTCCCATCGTAAAATTGGGATAACCCGGCCGGTAGACCGCCATATCACCACTGTCGATATTCGCTTGTTGGGTTGTCTTGCATCCGTTTATTGTTACAACAATCCCCGCGAACAATAACAAGATATAGAATCGTTTGCTCATGTTAGTGTCTGATAACAAATGTTTTAACGGCCGTATTTCCTACCATGTCATGTGCTACAATCTTCAATGTGTCCTTCCTTCCCGGTACAAAGTGTGGCCTGTGATAAATGAGATCATGTGCTTCAGGATGATACTCCGCAATTCCCCGAATTCCATTGACATAAAAGCGCACTCTCTCATAGTCTATACCACTTAAGTTATCAGTCAGACGAACAGATGCAACCCATTTTCCGTCATGTTGCTTAAATATTTTGGGATGAGAGATGTCTGGACTAACGTTATCCTGCAAAATGTAATAAAAACCGAATTTCCCAACTTTTCCGGTGAGATCAGTGCCAAGTTTTTCACTGTCCAAATAGTAGTATTTCTTTCGTCTCTTACTGTAAGTATAAAAGGCGAGATGCTTCATTTTTTGCTGAGTGTCATTGAGTGAATAACTAATCGTAACATCACTATGCATGGGTTCATCTTCCGGAAGGATATAGAGATACGGATGGTGATGATAGTCACCATGATTAAATATGACGGATAACGTGTCGTAAACTGAGGTTGGGGCAAATTTTGCTTCCGCCCGGTTATCGGACGTCGTTATCGATTGATATTTTCCTGGAAAGACACGGTGTAAAACAGTTTCATCGCCATTTTGCAATTTGAGAATCACAGGGTGATTATAAGTAATAGGAATACCGGCGTGATGGTCCTTTAACCGATAGGTAAGTTCCTGCTTTTTATTCTGTATGGTGCGGATGAGTTGTACTGAATGAGTGGCTGAAGAAGGCGTAAACCAGTTTTCAGTCCAATGCCAGTTGTCAATAATATGAGGCGGAATAGGATGTTTTCCCGTAAGTGACACGTTTCTAACCAAAGGTATAGATTTAATATCCGGTTTCAATTTCTTTTCCGGTTTTTCCACAATCAAATGAACACGCGCTTTACTGGTATTCCCCCAATAGTCGGAAGCTACAATAGTGAAATGATACGAACCCGGCGGTAAATTTATAATCCCACGATTTTTGGTTTGCACATAAAAGGGGAGCGTGTTCCCGTCATGAATATACAGTCGTTGAAATCCCCGGTGCGTTTTCCGTAACAGGGGATAGACCCGGTCCAAATTTAACTGCGCGGTATTCTTGTAAGAGAAGCTGTCGATGCGTGAATGAAAATAAACCGATTTCCCCTTTTTGAGATAAAGCTGATAGGCGGCGTAGACATTATGCACACGATCCGATTTGTCATAAACGGCCACACCTAAACCGACGGCACCACGTACACGTATCGTACCAAAACTGTAAGATCTTTTAGCCAAACGGCGGACATGTCTTGTATAAATTCTTTTACTTCCTTCGACTAAAGAGTTGGTCCGCAAAGGTTCTACAGAAATGGCCCGAAAAATCGGAGCGATATGATCCTGAACCCGTAAATTAGTAAGTAATGGATTGAAAGGATGTTTCTCAGGTGTCCGCAGTTCGAAATGCAGATGTGGCGGTCCCGCACCGGAAGAACCGGTATACCCAATAACTTCGCCTTGTTTAAAGTGCATATGATATTTGGAGACATACTGATCAAAATTATACTGATAATTGATCATTCGAAGCGAATCGGCCAGATGCTGAATTCTGGGAGCAAAATGTTCCAGATGAGCATAAACGGAAAATGATCCGTCTTTATGCCGGAGGTAGACAACGCGTCCGTATCCAACCGGATCCGTTCGCAAACGCCATAAGATACCGGCTCGGGTGGCGACAACAGGATAACCGCGGCGTCCCCATGTTTTGATATCCAATCCGGCATGAAAATGATTGGTACGTGTCTCCCCAAAAGATGAAGACATGTAGTGACTCGCCGTAGTTGGCCATTTATAATGAGTACCGGGAGTTAAAAAAGGCAGTTTTTCCTGGGCATAAACATTACCGGCGCCAAACAGCAGGATAAGTATAATAATTTTTAAGCGAATAGATATTGTAGACACGTTTCAAAATTTTTGAGAAGTAGCCATCAATGTTTTATCAAAATACAAACTAAAATGAATAGTTCAGGTGTAGGTAGATTAAATTTTAATAAAAAATTCCTGGATCTGGGAAAAAATCAATAAATAATGTGAGTTCGAGATAAAAACTTTTTAAAACAGCGTTTTTAAATATTTACTTTACTTTGATCGAAATGACGCGAACGGGTGATAAAAGATGGTAAGATTTAAAAATATTACTCAAAAGCGTCATATCGAACTCAGATTAAAAAAACCGAATTCAAGATAAGATAATCAATTTAGAATTTTGACCGTGGACGGTAGCCGTTTTGAAATGTTAAACGAGTTTGCAACCTGAAAATAGTATTCCTAAATGTCTTTTGTGTAACTTGTGACTTCAAATAAACGAATCAGAGTTGTGGATGCCTTTGTTTTAGCCCATTTTTTGTCCGTCGGCGATTTTCGAAATCTTTTCTTCGTTGAAAAGTAACATGACAGAGGAAAGGAAATTTATCGTATATGATATGAAACTAATAAATAAAGTTTCTTAACCCGAATTCACAAAAAATATACATTTACTCCACATTCACTTTAAGGGAGGTCAGATTATCATCACCTAAGGTCGCGACGATTTTATCACCTGTATTTAATGCGCCGACGCCCGAAGGAGTACCAGTGAAAATGATGTCACCCGGATTTAATGTAAAATATTCCGATACTTTTGAAATGAGCATACTGATCGGAAATATCATATTTGATGTATTCCCCGATTGTTTCACTTCATCGTTGAGTGACATAGAAAAAGACAAATCTGTTGGATTCTTGATTTTATCAACGGCGACAAAATTACTGATGGGTGCGAAAGTATCAAACCCTTTGGCGATAGCCCAGGGTAACGATTTGGATTTCGCTTCACTCTGCAGATCACGTGCCGTTACATCAATACCGATACCGTAGCCTTCCACATAATTAAGCGCATCTTCGGGATCAATGTCTTTTCCACTTTTCCCGATAGCAACCAGCACTTCCGTTTCATAATGCACATTATTGCTTTGTGATGGAAGATTGATGGTATAACCGGAATATATAATCGTTGTGATAGGTTTTATAAATATAACCGGAGACTTAGGAACCGGATTATTCAGTTCCTTGGCATGCTCCATATAATTTCTGCCAATACAGAAAATGGTATTGATTGGTAATCGTTTCTTTAAACCGGGAATAACTATATTCATCATGAGAGATATAGTAAAATAAAAAAAGTCTTAATGCAATGGCATTAAGACTTATAAAAGTAAAATTTCAAAAAACGTTAATTGGGATCAATATGAACGAGTTTCCTGTTCTGTCCGGTCGAAAATCGAACTTTACCGTTTACTTTTGCGAACAGGGTATAATCTTTACCCATCCCAACATTATTTCCCGGATGGAATTTGGTACCATGTTGGCGGACGATGATGTTTCCAGCTAATACGGATTGACCGCCATATTTTTTTATACCCAGTCGTTTCGATATTGAATCGCGGCCGTTTTTGGTTGAACCGCCACCTTTTTTATGAGCCATAATCTCTGCTGTTTTAAATTATTTATTATGCTGAAACTTTATCAATTCGGATTTGGGTCATTGGCTGACGATGTCCATTTTTTACTCTGTAGCCTTTACG
Source organism: Balneolales bacterium (assembly GCA_035267005.1). Lineage (GTDB taxonomy): Bacteria > Bacteroidota > Rhodothermia > Balneolales > DATFMH01 > DATFMH01. The sequence continues at coordinate 1,375 of DATFMK010000979.1, read as the reverse complement.
CCGTTTTTTCTTAAATACAATGACTTTATCGGCCTTTACATGATCGAGGACCGTGGCTTCAACTTTGGCACCATCGACAACCGGTTTACCGACGTTAACTTTACCTTTATCATCGGATACTAACAGAATACGGTCGATAGAGATTTTGTCATCAACAGCATTACTCTGTTTATCGACATAAAGTACGTCGTTTTCAGCTACTTTATACTGATGACCACCAATTTCAATAATAGCGAACATTTTGGTTGTACGAACTAAACTATGGTTTTGATTTTAAGTTAGAACCCAAAGATAATTAAAAACTCTTTTAATGCAAAGTGAAATAAGTGAATTTATAGTGTAAGATTGATAGTGTTTTAGGGTTCGAGTGTACGAGTGTTTAAGCTGTCGGCGGTCAGCAAACAGCTTTTATAGTTTATAATTGTCAGTAATTTCTTCGTTAAAAATAAAGGCTGATAATCCAATTGGATGGGAGTATTTTTTTACTTTAATACGTTTGTATTCCATTCTTGCTTTGGGGCTTTAACACGTGAACCCACTCCTACACCTCCCGAAAGGATTCGGGACAAGTTATCCCAGGAGAGGAAATTCGTGCTATTTTGCTTTAAAACGCTCATAATCCGTTCTTGTTTAATGCCTTTAAGACGTTTAATGGTTACCCGATCGTGGTCGGGCATGCCCAAAGGGACTTTGGGAACGAGAATAATAGGTGTAAAAAAACAAAAGAGACGTCATTTCCCGAAAGTAACATTGGGACAGGCGGAATCTCTAAAGCGTTTTTGAGGCATATAACAAAAACGGATTAGGAATGCCTTAAAGTTGAAAAACATGAATCTCCTCTCCTGGGAGAGGTGTAGGAGTGGGTTCACGCTTTAAAGCTTGGGAATGCAATATAAGAAACTCCGTTTCAACTTAGATTGAGAGCCCTCCAATACAACCACAAGAATTTCTAATTTACTGGTTTCTTGGCATGGAAGCAGAGCTTCCCGCGAGGCGTTCCCAAAGAGACTTTGGGAACGAGGATAATAGGTGCAGAGCTTCACGTTCAACATGACAACGCAAAGTATTGCCACTAGAAAAAACTGTAAAAAGTCCTCGCCCCTGGGGAGAGGATTTAGGTGAGGGAAAACGCTTTGGGGTTTTAAAGCGTAAACCCACTCCTACACCTCCCGAAAGCCTGCGGGACAAGTTATCCCAGGAGAGGAAATTCATACTCTTTCCTTTAAAATATCCATATTCCGTTCTTGCTTAGTGCCTTAAAAACGTTTTAATGGATACCCGATCGTAGTCGGGCATGACGTTGGTTGTGTTTTAGGGTTATTAAATAAGGGCTTTTACGCTTACATGAGCTCCCTTAAGGGAACGGGGTGCAAAA
>DATFMK010000978.1:0-5545 GCA_035267005.1 Balneolales bacterium | reverse complement strand
TTAAGCTGAAGCAATATATTATTAACAGATATAGATGCGTTTTTTTATTGGCCAATGGTAAATAAGAGTGGTAAGTAGTTGGTGTGCAATTATTATTGGAAGACTTTGCAAAACCGTTCTTTTGCCCAATATCTGTATTTTCGCGACTTCAAAATCCTCACATATGGCTAATATGCTGCGGTTCCGAAGTCGCTCAAGCTTTGATCTTGAACAAAAGCCCTGGTTTTGCAAAGCCTTCGATTGGTATATCAGGATTAATTGATGTTGATTTAGGAAGGCTTAGTTTATACTTGCAGCAAATTTGATGAATTAGTAAAAAGAAGAATGAAAGACATTACTTAATTGCTATAGTCGAAAGTACTAAATGAACATTTTCAGTTTATAGGGATCAAATTCAAAACAACATTTAAGCACTAACTGATTCGTAATCCAATTCTTTCTTTTTAAAAAAAATAGAAACGCCAAAACCGTAATCCAAAACAAGTTCTAAATCACCCTTTAATTGTTTAACCAGTGTTTGAATCAGTTTAAAACCCAACGAATTGGCTTCTTCCACCTTTTTGGAATCGTCTATTCCAATCCCATTATCTTTTATTATCAGCTGATATTCTTCATCAGAATAATTTCTAAGTTTAAATATGATCTTACCATCTCGATTATCAGGAAAAGCATGTTTATAAGCATTCGTGATCAATTCTGTAGCCAGTAACCCAAAAGGAACAGCCTGAACCATATCAAGTTTTAGAGGAATAGCATCAACCTCCAAAATAATATTTTGATCTTTGTTCTGGTATAAATTTTGGACGCTCTTAAGTAAGTCTTCTAAATAATGATCCAGTCTTATTTCGCTAAACAGGTATTCCTGATATAAATTTTCGTGTACCAATGCAATTGATTTCAATCGCATCTGAAGATCACTTAAAATTAATTTTATTTCTTTATCGTCTGTTTGAAATATTTGTAAATCGATCAGACCGCTTATCATGGCTAAATTATTTTTGACACGATGATGAATTTCTGCCAGTAGCACTTCCTTTTCTTTTAAAGACCGTTCTAATTCCAGCTTATTTTGATACTCCTCTGTGATATCCCGGAAAATGGAGATATATCGAATTACATGCCCTTGATGATTATAAACAGGTGCAAAGGAAAGAGATTCACGATAAATCTCACCATTTTTCTTCTCATTGTCTACTTCGCCTTGCCAGGCTTTTCCCGATTTAACTTGTTGAACAATGTTTCCATAAAATTCATCATTCTGTTTATCATTTACTAAATGAGGAATAGGTTGATTCAATGTTTCTTTTTCCGTATAGCCTGTATACTCGTAATAACGTCTATTGGTCCATTTCACAATACCATCCAGATCAGTAATCACAATGGCATCGTTGGCATGTTGAATAGCTGTTACGATTATTCTTAATTGTTCTTCATTAAGAACCAGTCGTTGAATAATTTTATTTAATGTTTGATTGTTACGCTTAATAAAAACGTATAAAATAGCCCCTGCTACTAACGCATAAATAATATCGCTATCCACATCATACCCAAAAAAGACCCCATATCTATGTGAATGAAGTAATAATAGATCATCTGAAAAATAAAACCATATAATTGAAATAATGATAAAACCTATGGCAATAAATATTGGCTTTAGATGATTATTGTTTTTCATTTTAAGAAATAAATTTTCATGTCCCATCATATTTTTGGTTTTCTTATTATAATATTCATATGAACTCAACTAATCCCTTGATAAACATAAAATTACATAGATTGATAAATAACTATTTCGTAATACGAAACGAGTAAAAAGCATATAATATTGTAGACTCCATTATATTTGTACCCTCTTAAATTGATCTTATCTGTTGACGATATTCATTTTTATTACGTATATCTTAATCTTCAAATGATGATAATTCGTGAAAGAAAAATTTTACATTCTAATTCAAATCTATCATGTTTTTGAAGACAGGATCGGGTGATATAAAATTCTATTTGCAGATATTATTGTATATCTATTGCAAATAATGGATATTGTAGCATATCATTGATACAATGAATAACGTATCTTTCATTTTGCAGACATGAATCTACATATTCTAAATCCACTTCGGTGGAAGAAATCATTCATCTTTTTATTACTCATAGCATTTCTGGTGATCTGGTTTGGTTTCCTGGATACCTACAGTGTGTGGACACGCATCAAACTCAGCCGGGAAAAGTCTCAGTTAAAAGCTAAAACAGAGCTTTTAAAGCAGAAAACGGATACTCTAAATCAGAAAATAAGCGAATTAAAGAAAAACCCGGATTTGATTGAAAAAATTGCACGTGAAAAGTACGGCATGCGTAAAAAGGGTGAAACCGTATATCGTGTCGAAGTTCAAAAATAATTTTGAAATAGCCTCATTTCGTATTAGAATTGACTCTCTTTACACAAAATCTTGCTGAATTACCGGATTTGTTTGCATTACATCTGCACTTTTTTTACTAAATTCATCAGAAGATATCATATAGAGAGTATTTATAACTTTTAACAAATAATTTTTATGTTCGGGATTGGAATAGATTTGGGAGGGACCAATATTAAAGGTGCCCTTGTAGATGATGAAAAAGGTATTGTAAAAAAATTTTCCATACCTACCGAGGCAGAGGAAGGAATGGAACATACCCTTGATCGAATTAGTACTGCTATTGAAACAGCATGCAGTTTCGCCTCGGAAGTGAAGCCGGTTGGTGTGGGAATTGGAACTCCCGGAGTTATCTCACTCGACCGTACAACGGTTTCTAATCCACCTAACCTGCCTGGCTGGTCTACTATTAATCTTTCATATGAAATAAAGAAAAGAACCGGTTTTGAATGCCGCATTGAAAACGATGCCAATCTCGCTGCGCTGGGTTCTCTGAATTTTGGTGTTGGTCATGATCATGACAGTTTCATCATGCTTACTCTCGGTACCGGTGTGGGCGGTGGTATTATTTTTAAGCGCGAATTATTTCGCGGAACCACGGGTGGAGCGGCGGAATTAGGACATGTCATTATCGATTATCATGGACCTATTTCCAACAGTCCGGCTCGCGGTGGTATTGAAGCGTATATCGGGCAGCGTTTTCTCAGCCGTTATGCAGCCGATATTATTCGTCAGTATCCGGATAATCCACTGTTTGAGAAATTTTCGAGTGACTGGGATCGATTGGAACCGATACATCTCTATGATGCTTCTAATGATGGTAATGAAATCGCTCAGGAGATTTTAAAATCAGCAGGAGAAAAATTGGGTTACGCCATAGTTAATTACATTCACATATTAGATATCCGGAAAATTGTTGTGGGCGGAGGTGTTTCTCAAGCGGGAGATTGGATTCTTGATCCGGCCCGCAAAACAGCACTTTCCCGTTTAATGCAACCCTTCCATGATGGGTTTGAAATTCTTTATGAACCACTTGGAAATGATGCGGCTTTACTCGGTGCAGCAAGTCTGTCTTTTGAATTAGCAACTAAATCTATCTGATAATTGTGTGGCAGCATCCTTTCACATCTTTTAAAGTATGTTTCAGGTGCGCCGCATCTTTAATCTTTCTTGTAATCGGGATCTTTTGCATCTCACCGGTTCTCGCAAAGGCACAGGAGGTCCATCCGGATACTACAAAAAAAGTCCAGCCAAAGCACATGCCACAACACATGCCCCAGCAAGAGCAGCAGATGGAGCATCATGGACCGCCACAGGGCATGGGTGGACAAGGACAAGCCACGGATACGTCAAACGGATCACCCGAGATTCATTTCACGGCCAAAGATTCCATGATTTTCGATCTACGCCCCGAAAGAGATGCCACTCTTTACGGTAATGCAAAAGTTGTTCATAAGGAAGGAAGCTTATCCTCCGGGAAAATTTCCCTGAATCTGGATACGCATATCATGAAAGCCAGCTCGGCAAATCCAAAGGATACCCTTTCACATCCGGTTTTAACGAGGGGAAGTCAGAAGGTCAGAAGTGAGAAAATCATGTTAAACTATGTTACCGGGAAGGGAAAATTTGATGTCGCCCGCGTAGCTATCCATAATGGAAACCTGATTGGAACGCAGGTAAAGAATAAAACACCGCACGTGGTTTTTATAAAAAACGCGATTTATTCTACCTGTACACTCCCACATCCCCACTTTTACATCAAAGCTAAGAAGATGAAAGTGGTTAATCAAAAAGAGATCTTTTTTACGGATGCCCGGCTGTATATTCTGGATATTCCCTATCCGATTGCTTTGCCATTTGGATATGTTCCAGCCAAAATTGATCGAAAGCAATCCGGTTTTTTAGCTCCCACGTACGCTTTTCAACAGCAGCAATCCCGTGGATTGGGTTTACGTAATCTGGGCTGGTTTCAATATTTCAACGATCATTTGACAGGACAGGTTAATTTTGATATTTACACTTCGGGCACTTTCCGGGCGGAAAGCAGGTTGAATTATGCCAAAACCGGAAAATATTCGGGAAGTATTGATTTCGGGTATTCTCTGGATCGCGGACTCGAACCGACCGATCCGAATTTCAGCAAGAATGTGCAGAAGAAATTATCTATTCAGCACAATGAGCAGCTTTCCCCATATGCCTCTTTGAATGCCAATATTAATCTTCAAACAAGTAATTACTACACCCAAAACTCCTATAATATTAATAACCGGGCCTCTGTTAGTACGACATCACGCATGTCCTATCAGTATAATCAGCCGAACAATTTGTACAATTTCAATATCAGTATGGCCCAGTCACAGAATTTTCAAACTAACGACGCTTCACTGACGGGACCGACCATGAGTTTCTCGCTGAAAACACTGAGTCCGTTTCAATCCGATAATACAGCTTCTAATAAGTGGTACCAATCCATTAACATCTCCTATCGAAACAGTTTCGATAGCCGTTACGATTTTTCACCGATTGCAGGCGATTCTTCCAAAGTAAGTTGGTTTCAGGCGCTTACGCATCCCAGTGAGTACCGGAAAGCAACCGGCAAGAAACAACTCTTCAATATGGGTTTCCGTCAAAGCGGTGGAATATCGGCACAATTCTTACCGCAGAGTCATTTCAATTTGAGCGGTAATGTCAATTTTGACGAATACTGGTATCCTGAGACAATTCGTAAAAGCTTCAACCCGGATTCTAATCGAGTGGAGACTCACTATGTGAAAGGTTTTGTCGCTGCTCATCAGTTTAATACCAGTTTATCACTGAATACACGTTTATATGGTATCTGGAATCAGAAAATTGGCAATCTGGAAGGATTTCGTCATACTCTCGTGCCTACAATTTCTTTTTCCTATCAGCCGGATTTCAGTAAACCATTCTGGGGCATCTATCGAACCGTACAAACCGACACCACCGGGCGTACGGAACAATATCCCATTTATCAAGGTAACGTTATTGGGGGACCCGGTTCCGGAAGAGTGGAAAGTATGTCGCTTAGTTTGGATAATATTTTGGAAACCAAACAGGTAAAACGGGATACAACCGGTGAGAAAAAAGAAAAAGTAATCAAACTGATCGAT
>DATFMK010000977.1:0-3749 GCA_035267005.1 Balneolales bacterium | reverse complement strand
TTAACCCGAATTATTCACGTAACCAATATGAAGTAATACATATCATATTGTAAATAAAGTAACTTATAAAAAATAAACTGATCCTCGATTTTGGGGACGCTAAAAAAAGCTGCGAAATTTGGCCGTGCTCTGCGTTGCTCCGAAAGCTTTCGGAGCGCCTTGATCACGACAAAATTTCTTGGTGAATAATCCGGTTTATTTCATGGAAATAATGAGTTTGACAAACGGTTATTAATATATTTCCGGGTGAAGTAATGAAAATGTCGATGTTTTCCAGCAGAATGCGATTCTTTCTGATCCTTCTGCTGGTATTTATTGGTCTGGGTTCATTTATCTATACGCAGTATTTGGTTAGCCGTCTGCGTAATAAAGAACGCATGAGCGTAGAATTGTGGGCAAAAGCTATTGAATACAATGGTACGCCTCAGAATGTAGATACCCGGAATGCACTCAAACAAATGGCCAAACAAATTCAAAACCAACCCTATCTCCCCGAGGTCACGAAAAAACAATGGGAACAAAAGCTGCAACGTGCCGATGTCGATTTAGCTAACGCGGCTCTCGATTTTGTCGCATCCGAATTGATCATTAAAAACCGTTTTCAGATCCCTTCTTTGGTTACCGATAGTAGTCGTAGCATCCTTTATTCCAGGAATATCCCTAAGAGTAAGTTGGGACGGCATATGGTAACAAAGCTATCTCAGATCAATACGCCAATCAAAATTAAAGTTGGTACGGGGAATAAGAGTCAGACACAATATGTCTATTATGGGGAGAGTGCCACGGTTACGTTATTACGATTTCTTCCCTATTTTCAATTTGGTTTGCTGGCAATCTTCCTCGGATTGGCCTACTATAGCTGGAGCGGTGTTCGAGAGACAGAACAATCGAATTTATGGGTTGGTATGGCCAGGGAAGCCGCTCATCAATTGGGAACGCCGATCTCCAGTTTAATGGGCTGGATTGCCTTACTCAAAGATTCGGATGATATGGAAACTCAGAATATTGTTCATGAGCTGGAACAAGACGTGGAACGTTTACAGGACGTGGCCGATCGGTTTAATAAAATCGGTTCAAAACCGGAGCTGCGGCTGCAACGCGTGAGTCCTATATTGGATGAAGTTATAGCCTATATGGAACGCAGAATGCCCCAGTTAGGTCGTAATGTTACCTTGATCAAAAAAATTGAACCGGATGTTAAAGCCAATATCAATCCCGACCTGTTTCAGTGGGCCATCGAAAACCTGATTAAGAATGCGCTCGATGCTATTGGAAGGAATCAGGATAATGCATTTCTTGCGGTAAGATCGTATTTAAATGATCAGCAGCAATTGGTTATTGAAGTTGAGGATTCCGGTAAAGGTATCGAGAAGAAATACCAGAAAGATATATTTAAACCAGGTTTCAGTACCAAGAAACGTGGCTGGGGACTCGGTTTGAGTTTGACAAAACGAATTGTTGAAGAATACCACAAAGGCAAATTAGTTGTCGCGCACTCCGCCCCTGATAAGGGTACAATTTTCAGAATAACCCTTAATTTAAATCAGACGAATAATACCTCTCGAAACTTGAATAACAAATCAGTATGACTTGTTTAATCAATGTGGTAACCACGTCTTTCCGCATACTCAAGGAGTTCGGAACGCAATAGATTTCGCCCCCGGTGTAAGCGGGAACGTATGGTCCCTATGGGTACATCCAACATATTGGCGATTTCTTCATAGGTAAACCCTTCGATATCACAAAGCAATACCACTGTTCGGAAATCTTCGGGTAAATTTTCAAGAGCACCTGTAATGTCGTCGTCAAGCAATTCACGATATAATAATTCTTCAAGATCGGTGGTGTCAGTACGTTCACTTCTTATGGATTCATAAAAAGTAGACACCTCATCGTAATCAACCTTATAAGGCTGCTTGGATTCTTTACGATATTTATTAATGTAGGAGTTTTTGAGTATACGGAACAGCCAGGCTTTGGCATTAGTACCTTTCTCGTAGCTATGGAAAAAACGGTAAGCCTTAACAACGGTGTCTTGTACAAGATCTTCAGCATCGTTGGGATCTGCTGATAACCGAAGTGCAAAGTTATACAAGGCATCGAGATGAGGCAGCATTTCGTCTTTAAAATCTTTTTGCTTCTTTAGTTCGTCTTTACTTAAAGTAGCCATCCCTGTTTTTTATGCTATAAAAATTAAATTTATAATTCTGATCAGTCGTAATGATTCTTGTGTTCTGCTAGTGTTCAATATCAGAATGTTTTTTCCGTAATAATTTTTGAATACTTAAGTATATATTCCTTTGGGTTGAGATTTTATTTAATTTCAAATATTCGTGTTACTAACGAATGCAACGTCTATATAATATAATTAATAGGAATACAAATAATAATTGGATTTGTTTTATCTATTAGACCTGTCTATTTAATTTAAAAATATAGATTGCAAATCCTATTTGTTTTTGATGTAATAGCTTAAATCAGTAAAACAATTAGTATTAATTTTATAAATACTTAATTAGTTATGAATCTTTAGAAAATACTAAATTAGAAAAATCAATAACGTATCATATAACGCATGCGTCCAGGCAGCTGCCCCAAAGCCCCTCGTGATGTAAATCACGTTTAATGCCAAACCAAACAAAAAACGAAAAACAAAGGCATAGATCGTGAAGGGGTCCCCCATATTTCCAGTAAAATGGGCTAAACTAAATATCATTGCGGCTGAAACGATTGCCGCAAACTTTTGAGCCCAGCCTTTAAAGGATAATAACTTAAAGATCCACATAAAAACAGCGACTAAAACGACGCGGAAGAAAAGCTCTTCATATAAACCGGCACCCAGAGAAAGAGCAAAACGTTGAATAATAGACATCTGCTGGGTTGGAGGGGGAATGGCGTTAACCAAAACAGTCGTAAAACGGGAAATAATAATACCCAGAATCAAAGCATAAATGATTGATTCCCCGATGATTCCCAAAAAATAAGTAACTTTTAAATGTATATGTTTTTTACGATCTACGAAAAAGATTGCGATCCCGATAATGAGGGCCAGAGCAAAGGTCAGTGCCGTCGTATTTGAACCAATTAAGGAAAGGAGCGAGCGGACCCAGACGTCCGCACCGATCCGTACATAGTGGGATGGATCGGGTTCAGAAACATAAATTAGAAATTCGTAAAGAAATAATAACGGTAAACTGATTAGATATCCATAGGCCGCGCTACGGGTACTTCTGTGATAACGTTTTAAGCCCTCCGTTAAACTACTCATTGATTAGTATTTAAAATTTTTACCTCCGAATGTAAACTGGTAAGTCCGAGATCATGATACGCTTTACGTGATAACTTGAGTTCGTTACCAGTCGTTCGGTCGGTTATTAATACATATAACCCTTTATGAGTATCAATATTTACAACATATGCTATCGTTCCAAGTGGTAACGAAGAACTTGCAGCCGTTAAAGCATCCGGATTATAGAGATCGCCGTTTGTCGTAGGGGTACCGATTTTCGATTTATTATACATGACTGCTTTGATCCCGCCTGCATTACTGGCGTTTCCATTTTCCAGATATGGATTTTTGTGAACAACGGTAGGTGGTAAAAGTAATGTTATGTGCTGACCGGCATAGAGTCGGCTGCCGGAAAAATTTGGATTTAAAGCTTCAAATTCGCTTTTATCCATTTGATATTTTTTCAAAACGGTGGCTAAGGATTCTCTTCTTTTTACTTTATATTCGACGAATTTACCCT
>DATFMK010000976.1:0-11730 GCA_035267005.1 Balneolales bacterium | reverse complement strand
TCCCTGTCTGATTTCCTGATCTTCTTGAAGGTACCCCTGATTCCACAAGGGTAAATCCTATTTTAACGTGAGGTTTGGATAAGAATCACAGAGTTGTAATAATTACATTGAGAATACGATTTGAGAAAATATGACCTACCTTGACGACGGATGACTGACCATCGACGACATAGAGCTGTTTTGATGCATAATACATGATTCCGATTTCGAACTCACGTTGATGATACGGTTCTTCAACATAAATAATGGTTAATTACTATCAGAGCGTTTCTCTGTCGAGGCTGTGAAAAAATATAAATCAAATTCAATTGCCTTAAATTAATTAAGGTATCATAAATTGATTTAAAGTTTTCACACAGGCTAAGAGCACCGTAACGAGATAAAATGGGTTAAACTCATATCCAGCAACATCCAGTTCCAGTATCTTGAATGCGGTATCCTGCATCCCGAAATCAAAAGAACCAGCGATAAGTCCGATGTGTCTTATGATGAACACAACCCAAAGCTTCAACACTTCGCTGCATTAGCCAGTTTTTTTCGCTTATCCATGCCCCTTCCATTCTTTTTACGGTCGTATTATTTTCTCTTACACCGATCACGCCCCTATAAAATACCAGCGCTTCTAAACCTAATTTTCGATATTTGGGAACCGTACCGTAAGCGATAATTCGTATCCGGGTCACTTTCTTTTTAAAGTGCAATAATTTAAAGATATGCCAAAATCGAATTCTGCCTTTTGTTTCTGCAAGTAGCTCACTCAAGTCAGGCAATGTTACAATAAATGACGCGGGTTCACCATGGACAAAAGTCAGAAAAGATGAACCTGGCAGTAAAACCGGTTTTAAGTCTTTTGCCATCTTTCGAACCGTATCTTCCGAAAGCTCTGTAAATTCCCCTTCCCTTTCCGAAATATCCTGATTACTCCAGGATCGATTATAAATTTGCCTGATATAAGCGGCATCCCTCATCAGATTTTTCTTATCAAGTTCACGAAATTCGATGTAATCCCGCTGTAATAAGCGTTCCGATATACGCTTGATTTTATCCGGAAATGGAGCATACATATCGCGGTCAAAGCTGTAGTGATCTTCGAATTTTTCAGCACCCGTTGCCTCCAGCAGCGTTTTGTAATATGGCAAATGGTAAAACATTCCATAAACCGGAGGATTCTCATAATTTTCGACCAAAAGTCCCCAATAATTATCATTTTCACCAAAATTGATGGGACCTCGCATAGCATGATATCCCCTTTTCCGGTGCCAGTCTTTAGCAAAATTAATAATCCCATTGGCTAGCAATTGATCGTTTTCCATTTCAATGAAACCAATCCCCCCCATTTTGGGATCATACAATTTGTCTTTTTGCTGGTCATTCATCACCGCAAAGCGACCGACAACTTCTCCCTCTTTAAACACGATATATCGTTCACACTCACCATGTTCAAAAAAAACATTTTCCGACGGATTAAAAATATCTTCAATTTCTTCGCGTAAATTGGGTCGCCAATATTTATTATTCGAATAAATACGAAAAGGAAGCTGATGAAACTCTTTAATATCGGAAGACGTCGTAACTTTTTTGATTTGAAATGGCATTTGACTTATCTACGTTTATTGCGAATTTAGAACCTAAGATTAATATTCCTGTAATAAGAAAACAAATAAGAGTTATTAAACCATGTTATCCAACCTTTGAATTGCTTATTTTCAATATCATTACTTTTGGTATTCTAAATATGAAATAGGAATAGTTTACGGGTATATGAAGACGTTTTTATCATTTAGTAATAGAAGGTTATGCAAAACTGTTCTTTTGCCCAATATCTGCATTTTCGCGACTTCGGAATCCTCGAATCCCGAAAGCATTCGGGATGCTACGGTTTCGAAGTTGCTCAGACTTTGATATTGAACGAAATCCCTGGTTTTACAGAGTCTTCTAATAGTATGATTTCTCCGCTTGTGACTCAAGAAATTTCAATAGTTAAAAGCTGAATCCTGGCATGTCAGAAAATAATTATGATACCGGTAGCGACCGTATAAAGAAAATAATTATTATTGTTTTATTACTTTTGAGTTGCTTCATTAGTATCTATTTGCTCCTCCAAATTCCCGATAATAATACAAGCAAACTGGAAAGCTTGTCACAGGCAGATACGCTAATCATGCGTGAACTGCACGCTTTCGATATCCATCAAAAGCAAATTCATATCTGGTCTGTAAAGGTTAATAAAAAATTTTCGAGAAAGATTTACGATATTGCTCTTCCTCCTGAATTTTCCAAAACCTTTTTACATGCGGAATTAAATCGAAGATTGGAACAATATGGTGTTCAAACCCCTGCCCATGTTTATTTCCCGGAAAAAAATATGGATATTGAAATTTATTATAAGGGAACAGTAATCAGAACTTTGAGACTCAAGACCGATACATCGTTGGTCATGCATCGATATCCAGGTACAATTCTTGCTTATTTTAATCATCAGCCGGATCCGAATCTTATTCAGCAGTTTAGATCCATAGGGGAAACCTTGCCAATTGTCTTTCACGTAACGAAGGCGACGGAGGGAAGAAATTGGGTGGATGCCCTTAAACTAAAGAATCAACCGATTATCTATTGGATACAAAAGAATTTTGAATATCATGATACCCATAACCGGTCGGATTGGTACCTGAATCGTCAATTAAAGATTTTGAATAAAATAGTCTCAAATCCGACAATTCTGATTACCCCAAATCTGGATGAAACAACTAAAAATATGATCGAAAAAGATGGTGAAGTTTTGGGTCTCTCCATCATTCGACCCGGTCATACCATTTTTGATGATAAGCCTGATGATCAATTACAATTCAAACAGGGGATTCAAAAATTCTCAAAGGATGCAACAGAAGGGAAAAGACCAATACTGCTGATAAAAGCTTCTCAAAATACTTTTAAATGGGTATTTAATACATTGCCAGAATTGAAAAAAGGAGGATTGGTCCTTGTGCCTCCGATTATTGATCACTATTAAAAAATCTATGTCGAATGACATTTACCGAAGGAAAAAAGCTTTTGAAAAGATTACAGGTTAAGGAATTCCCCCAGCCAGAATATGTTAACATCAAATATCCTATCTTATTTTGTCACGGTTTCGGATCTTTAGCTTCATTGGTTAAAAAGTCGCCAATGGACGAAATTTGTATGCTGTACCGATCACATGGTGTCCTTTCTTTTGCTCCCAATATTGTTCCCTATAATACTATTGATGTACGCGCCAAAGCCTGGTGTAAACTCATCAATCAAATTCTGGAACAGACAAAGGCGGACAAAGTAAATATCATTGCTCATAGTATGGGCGGATTAGACATGCGCTATGCCATATCAGAACTGAACATAGCGGATAAAGTTTCTTCATTGACAACGATCTCCACACCACATCACGGTTCAAGTTTGGCAGAATGGGCTTTGAGCACTCCAGCTCGCGTAAAAGTTTTACTTGCTCAATTGTTGAATTGGGTTGGAAATAATATGTATCCTAAGATGCGAAGTGATGTACTTTCTGCAACCGGTGAATTGACACGTGCTTATGTTAACGATGAATTTAATAATAAAATCGTCAATGTCGATTCCGTCTCGTATTATTCATACAGTGCCGCAGCCGGACGTGGCACAGATACCTCAATTGGCCGTCTTTTAGTTCCTTTCAATAATCACATATTTGATCAGGAAGGTGTTAATGACGGTTTTGTAAGTGAAGAAAGTGGTCACTGGGGAACATATCTCGGCTGTACCGAATTATCTCATATCGAGCAAATTAATGTGAATCTCTCAGCCGACAGAGAACCTGTTTGGAATAAATTTTGGACCGGTGTAATGCAAAAACTCAGTGACTTTGGACACTGAGTCCGTATCCCGTAAATCAATTATCGGATTTAATGGATGAGTTTGCTCTAAAAAGCCCCAAAATTGATTTTTAGCCTTGATTTAGAGCCATATTCAACACTTTTTTAGGCAAAAGTACCTTTTTTAGAGAAGATTCATGGATAAAAGGCAATTTTTATAACTCCTTTTAACCCGCATTATTCACGTAAGCTACAAGAATCAATACCTATCATATTGAATGAACATTATCTTGTAAAAGATAAAGTTTTCCTCAAATTTGAGGAATCTAAAAAGAGCTGCGAAATGTTGTCGTATTCTGCGTTGATTTTAAAAATGCTTATATAGCTTATATACTGTGGGTCTTCATATTTTTGAGGATATCATAGGAAGTCAGATCGTATTGAATAGGTGTTAATGAAGCATACCCTTCTTCCAGAACTTTGACATCAAGGTCATCACCTGAATCTAAGACTTCAAACGTTCCGGTAATCCAGAAATATGGACGATTATTGGGATCAACACGGCCATCATATTCCTCCACATAATGACTATCTGCCTGACGTGTCCACTTGATATCTTTTAAAGGTCCGGCCGGAACATTCAGATTCAAGGTCACTCCCCTTGGCAGACCATTATTATTAAAAACATAATCGATGACTCTGCGAACTGCTTCTTTGGCCCCTTGTAAATCCGCGTTTTCATCATAATCCGTACAGCTCACAGCGACCGATGGATATCCCAGTATGGTTCCCTCAGTCGCAGCGCTTACCGTACCGGAATACAAAATATTGATCCCGGCGTTAGACCCATGGTTAATCCCACTTAAAATCAGATCAGGTTTACGTTTTAATAATTTATCATGAGCCAGTTTTACACAATCGGCAGGTGTTCCATTTATGGCTTTTCCAAATAAATTATTATCAATTTGGAACTTATTAACCCGTAATGGCTGTAAGACAGTTATTGCATGACCTACAGCACTTTGCTGTCGATCCGGTGCAATGACTTCCACTTCACCGTATTCACTTGCGACCTCTGCAAGAGCCCGGATTCCAGGGGCAAATATCCCATCATCATTACAAACCAGGATTAAACGATCGCGATCAGTCATTTTCAATCGTATGATTCCTCTTTACTTGGGAAGTTTTCTTCTTTGATATCATTTATATAATTGCCCACCGCACCAGTTATGGTTGTTTGTAAATCGGCATAACGACGTACAAAACGGGGATTGAAATCTTTATTCAATCCGAGCATATCATGCAAAACCAGCACTTGTCCATCACAATGAACGCCGGCCCCAATACCGATCGTGGGAATAGAAAGCGATTCGGTAACTTTTTGAGCGAGTTTTGATGGAATTTTCTCCAGGACAATTCCAAAACAACCGGCCTCTTCCAATTTTTTGGCATCTTCTAATAAGATATCAGCCTCATCCGTTTCGGTAGCTCGAACCTTATACGTACCAAATTTATAAATACTCTGGGGAGTAAGTCCGAGGTGCCCCATGACTGGTATACCGGCATCCACAATCTTTTTAACAGTATCCACAACAGCCGTTCCCCCTTCCAGCTTTAAAGCGTGAACACCGGCCTCCTTCATCATGCGTCCGGCACTTTTCAATGCTTCTTTAGGTGTCACCTGATAACTCATAAACGGAAGATCAGCCACCACCAAAGCACGGTTAATTCCTTTAATCACACATTGACTATGATAAATCATTTGATCGAGAGTGATAGGTAAGGTGGTTTCATTACCGGCCATAACATTGCTTGCCGAATCGCCAATAAGTACGATATCAATACCCGACATATCAACCAAACGAGCCATCGTGTAATCATAAGCCGTAATCATACTTATTTTTTCGCCATCACCCTTCATATCGACGACTGTACGTGTTGTAACTTTACCAGGTTTTGAGGATTTCTTTTGTGTACTCATAATTTTTCTTTTGATGTTAAAGTAACAGACGTTCCCGTTTACACCGAATACTTGAAGACTTTAAGTCTGATATAAATAATTTCATTTAAATTCATCGTTCTGAAATGCATTTTCTACCATTTCAATCGGAACGTCTGATGCTTCGCAAATTCAAAAATTATTATTATTCATTCCCAGATAGACTTTGAATATGTCAGATATATAATTCACTCATTACAACTGGTGAATCATATCTAACAGCAAAATCACTTCTATAAGGCTATACCAAACCGTTCTTTTGCCCTATATATGCATTTCCACGACTTCGAAATCCTCGAATCCCGAAAGCATTCGGGATGCTGTGGTTCCGAAGTCGTTTAGGCTTTGATATTGAACAAAATACCTGGTTTTGAAAAGCCTTCTTCTAACCTATCGGTAATAATAGTAAAATAACAGGAAGTACTATTTCCTATTTTACGATTCCAACATATACAAAGGCGATTCCACCTGTTAACGAACGCGCTTTACGTTTACTGAAGGCCCCGGATTGATCCATTAGGGCCAGAAATTTATCACCTGCCGGAAATATAGCGCTCGTTTCAGGTAAATAAGTATACGCATCTTTGTTACCACTTATCAAGCCCCCAATAAACGGCATAACTTTTTTACTGTAAAATTGGTACGGTACTTTCAATAATCCTTTTGGCTGCCCGAATTCAAGGACAACCACCCGACCCCCGGGTTTTACGACCCGGGCCATTTCCTTCAGGGCCTTGATCGGATCGTCAACATTACGAATACCGAAAGCAATACTTGAAATATCGAATCGATCATCTTTATAAGGCAGGTTCATGGCATCAGCAACTTCAAAATCAATTTTAAGATTTTTACTTGCCGCTTTACCAGGAGCAGGTTCTATCATTTCCTTACAAAAATCCGTACCGAGTACATAGCCTTCAGAACCCACCGCTCTTTTAAATACAATAGCCAAATCTCCGGTACCTGTGGCACAATCCAAAACAGCCTGCCCTTTCGAGGCACCGCTCATTTTAACCGTAACGTGTCTCCAGAAATGATGAATACCAAACGACAGCACCGAATTTGCCGTATCATATTTATCTGATATCGACGCAAACATGCGTCTAACTTCTTCACTCATCAGCTTTTAATCAAAATAGTCATTTTATTAGAGAATCATCTCTTGTTCTATTTCTTTAACATGTTCGGAAATATTCAATTGTACCGAAACGAAATCATTTCCAATTTTCTCGATTTCATTAATGGATACATTAGGAGTTTCAATATCGTTCATTCGTTCCAACCCCCAACCAAGCCATCTTGTTAATAAAATACGTATTAAGCGGCCATGTAAGACAAACAGAATCGTGCCGTTATCATGCTGTTTAATAATATCCTGACAACATTCATTTGCTCTTTCATAAACTTCCAGCGGACTTTCCCCTTCTTCAAGTTTATTATGAAACAAACCTTGCTCCCATTCCTGATGAAGCGAAATAAATTTATCCTGAACGGCATGGTACATATGGCCTTCATAGATACCAAAATTCATTTCATTCAATTCTTCAAAAGTCTGAAGCTGGAGATTTTTATCCCGTGCTACAGGTGTGGCTGTTTGTTTGGCACGTAATAAATTACTGCTATAAACAGCATCGAGTTCAATATCTTCAAAATAGGTGGCAAGCATCATAGCCTGCATCGTTCCTAATTCATTTAATTCTGCATCAACGCCACATCCTTGAATGATATGATTTCGATTATAATCTGTTTCTCCGTGTCTCGCTATATAAATTTTTGTTTTTTTAACCAATGCTTTTAATAATCTTTTATACGTTCAATGAATATTTATAAATCTTCCAAATATACCAGTAAATCTACCAGTAATGCCAAAATTAGTAGGGCTTTTTTCTTAAATGTTTTTAAATGATGATCAGATAAGATTAATTTTTACTTTTTTTACCACCTTTTTTGCCGTGATAGAGATCATAAATATCTGATTCCCAGTTTTTTATATCACCAACGGTTATTCCTTCGCGGTAAGCATATTGTAATATGATCATTTTCAAAACCCGGTCGTTTAGGGTAACTACTTTATTCCGGGAATCATACCATTTATCCACCATTTTTCTCAGCCAACCGAATTTGAGAAAAAAGAAATAGATAAATCCGAGAATTAACTGAGCATATTCTCCATTCATCCCTTTCACACTCAAAACAGCTACGGATACCAGAATCACGACAAATTCATAGTTTAACAGTTTAATTATTTTCGTAGCGGTATAGTTGACAAAGGCACTCTTATTAAAATGCCAGAACACAAAAAAACCTAAGGCAACCGCACCGGCGATATAAGCATCTAAAAAGTAGGTTAATCCCATAAAAAGGATTAAAGTTACTGAATCGGCACTTTTTGCCCAGGCTTCTGCATCTTTAATCAGCTTCTCTTGAGAATATATATCTGTTAAACCAGGGGCATACTGCTTTATTTTCTGAAGGGATGTATGAAACCAATTCCCTTTCATGGTAAATATCCCTACGGGTGTTTCAACGAAATATGGTTTATTATCCTGATTTATATTTCTTTTCATCTCGATTCTAAAAATAGGTTTACTTCCGTTAATCTAAAGCGACAAAACGCTATACCGTTTATTTATATTATGCTTGCGCAATGGTTAAAATAATTGTCTTATCGGCATCAGCCAAGTTACACACAGCCGCCAGCTCAAAACTTGTCGCACCTGTTGTAAAGACATCATCTATAATGATAACTTTTTTTCCGGACACTGATAGCGGATCTAATACTTTAAAAGCTTTTTTAACATTCTTTAATCTTTCTTGTATACTAAACCCGGTTTGGGATTGAGTATTTTTGATTCTTTGAATTTTTTGCTTTTCAATTAACGGAATCTTACTGATTTCCGACAACCCTTCAGCAATACAACGTGCCTGATTAAATCCTCGTTTCTGTAATTTCTTTTTGTGTAGCGGAATAGGCACGATGATTAAATTATCTTTATTCGTTAGTGACCTATAATGAGGATTTTGAATTAACCTGTTCCCAAGTAATTTTCCCAGTTCATTACCTAAACCTGCCATACCGTGATATTTAATGGCATGCAGTAGTTTTTGAACGTGCCCACCTTTATCAAATTGCCATAAAGCATCCTGTAATAATATTCCTTCCGGTAAAATGATGTCGTTACATGATGAATGTCGGAACGGATTAGGATCCTGAAAATACTCTTCTAAACATGTTGGACAAATGTATCGATTAGCTTCAATCAGATTTTGTTCACAGCTAATACATATGCGGGGATATATGATATCTTCCAATCCTTGTTTTAAATTTCCAAATAATTTTAGCATACCTCTTCTGTAAATTTCGATCTTTACATAAAAGACCGGCTAAAAGGTCATTACTTACACATTTAATAATTTTCACCGAATTATCTGGAAATTTTACTAAACCGGTTTATCGACATAAAGCGATATTGAATGAGTAATATGATACCCGCTATTATTCCGCTGATGACAAAACTAATCAAACTATTGACAATTATGTTTTTCATTTCAAGCGATATCATAATTACCAATGGGGTACTGAGAAGAAGCGGCCAAATCTTTTTTGTGGGAAGAAACTCCCTAATGGATATATGAAATGCTCGGTAACAATAACCCATCATCAGAAATTGAAAAACAAAATGGGCTATCAATGTGGCAATTGCGGGTCCTATTAGGCCCATTGTTCTTACTAAAATTATACTCAGCACTAAGTTTATCAGAACTTCTAAACCGCCAATCCAGGCATTTATTCGGCTTAATCCTTTTCCCAGTACAACACTTTGTGCGAAAAAAAACTGACTAATAATGATGATTAGGTAAATTTGAAATATTGGTCCTGAAGCAGCATACTTCTGAAACAGGATCACCATGATTTCTTTTGAATAGATAAAAAAAAGAGCAAGAGCCGGAATCAGAAATAAAAAGAGCTGATCGGTAGTTTTACGGGCGGCTTTAAGCATATCCCTAAAATCATTATGCTCTAATTTTGAAGAATAATGAACAATTAAGGATGAAGTTATTGAGGCTGTTAGTGCGGAAATAAACGGTATTTTTCGGGCTCCCACCGAATAGATGGCAAACATCATATCATTTGAGAAATAATTGCCCACCACCCACTTATCGATCTGAACGGAGGCAATTCCAGCCAGTGCCACGACAAACAAGCCCAGGCTATAATTAAATGATTTTCTGAATTCACTCTTAATTTCATTCCATGCCGGCCACTCTTTTGTATACCAGTAGGTGATACCTATAATGAATACTGTTCTTAAAAAAGGTCCGATCGACATAATCAATACGATTGTTTCGAGCCGGATCCCCATGTAAAAAGGAATAATAATAAGTAATGATTCAAGGATGTTGTACGTTAGATTATATACAAGTAACCATTTTTTACGGTTTATAATCACAAATATAGGTTCAGATAAACCGGCGAAAGTGGAAAAAAACATGTAAAGTGAAAAACCACGTATCGATTTAGATAAACCGGGTGCGTTGAAAATATGTGCAAATACTGAAGCACCGGCGAAACTCGTTATAAAAATGACTGTAGAAAAAATCAGGGAAAGCAAGATGGATGAATGAATGACAATCGATTTCTTTTCCCGGATGCCGCCACGATAATATAATGTTCCAACTGCGGCTGAAATAAATGAGGGACCCAGCAGCATATATAAAAGCCATAATTTGCGATATGCACCGTAATAATCCTGATTTAAGATTCGTGTAAGCACCATGGCTACAACGAGAGCTGCAACAATACTTATAGACCGGGCCAAAGTCATTGCCCCAATCTTCTTTTCTAATGCATTTCTATTAAATATATTTAACAACAAAAATATCGGGTAATAAATGTAAAATTATCATTTAATGAATTGACAAATTATTATGTCAGGATATTTAGCAACTTATTTAATAATTGTGTAATTATAACGGACTCAGATTTCTAATAGAATATTAAACTATTTGTATGATATTTGATTATTTTTAAATGCAAATTATAGCAAATATTATACGTTCAATTTAAAAACTTTAGTCGTCAAAATTTAAAAATCGTATATGCCATCTCTTGGTGAAGATCTTTCGGATTTACGAAAAAAAGAAAATTTAACTTTAAAAAATATATTCGATTCAACTCGAATACCTATTTACATACTAAAGGCTATTGAGGATTCGAGTATTTTTAAAGATCCTAAAAGAAATAGAACTTATGTAAGAAGTTTTGTTCGAACTTATGCCAAAGCTTTAAAAATAAGTGAATCAGATATTCTTAAAGCTTTAGACCAAACATATGATCAGAAATACGATGGTCTGATAGCTCAAAATTATAGATTATCTAAACCGGACTCTGAAAATATAGATGAGGATACCTCTGGTGCTTCTCAGGAATACCAGCCTAAGTTCTCTTTGGAAACTCCATCAGAATCGTCAAAAGAGGAAGAAAATACGGAACCTCCTGATGAAACAACCGATCAGGAGGAGAAAAATGAGCTTTATAAGGCGAATACTATAAAAACAAGTACGGGTTCTGATAAAGAATACACTCAACCGGATTCTTCTAAGCCTCATAATCAAAAAATGCCTGACCCGCCCAATGTTCACAATATTAACTGGGCGGCAATGAACAATAAAATAAGTGATTTAAAGACGCGTACACCAGTAACTATTATCGCGGCAATCATTGTTATTATTTTGGCTGCAGCTGCATTTTTCATTTATACCCGTTACGAAACACCTGGTGGGCCTCAAAATGGATCTGGTAAACTTCAATCTGTTTTACCGATGGATACTCTAAACAATGTAAAATCGGTAACGGGTGATACTGCCAAAGCGGAAACGGGAGGTGATACGACAGCAATGACCTTACCT